>JADGQE010000376.1 GCA_017882055.1 Thermoflexales bacterium | reverse complement strand
TTGTTGACGCAGTTTTAACTGCCGTTCTTGAGGCAACAACCACAAAACCTGGCAAGTCTCAATCGACCTGCCAGGTTTCCAATAAATCCTCCCTGAAGCCTGATGTCAGGACACATTTGGTAAAGCGGCCTCCAAGTCCAGAGTCGTCTCTTGGCGCAACCACCGCCACAACGTCGAGTCGGTTTTAAGCAGCAAGAGGATGGCGTGGACTAGGCTCACCTCCCAACGTCCCCGGCGACGTGACGCGACCCGGCGCAGGAGTTGAATGATGGCGTGTTTGCCCAAGGCGAGCAAGGCGGTGCCCAATGACACCAGCAGGAGCAAGGCGATGGCGAATAAGGTAAAGAAGCGCGACCAGGCTTGAATATCCGCGATGCGCGCTTCGGCAAAACCGAGCAGCCACTTGGCGTCGCGGAAGCCTTGCTCGCACCCAAAGCGGCGCGCGTATTCGCCCGCCATCTGCCCCGCCCGTGACCAGTGATTGGAAACGAGATACCAAACCTCCCATTTGCCGTTCTGGTCCTTGACCCGGCTGAGGCTGACCCACGCGTGACGCGGCTTACTTTCGCAATAACGCACCCGGCCCACATTCCGCCGACGCGAGTTCGTCACAAACCGCAGGGCGTGCAGGCGTTGCCACGCACCGTGCACGAATACTTTCGTGCTGGCGCGCGCGCGAATGACATAGAAAATCCCGTAAGAATCCAGCAAGTCCATCAACTCGACATCGGCAAAGCCGCGATCGGCGGTCACCCGCAATCGGCCCAGGCTGATCGGCCGGCCGATCCGGGTCAACACCCGTTTGAACATCGCGAGTTCGTAGATCCGCATGCGGCCTTTCAACGCCCCCGCCGTGTAGGCGCGCCAATAAATGGGGACGGCCCGTCCGCGGATCACCAAGGAAATCGTCAGCAAATATTGATCGTCTTCGATCGTCCAATCCATCGCCAGCCGCACCTTACCCCGTTTAGGCAACTGCGAAATGGCTTGCGCTAACACACTGTCGGCTAACTTGCGGGGCGACAGCCGTTCGTTGTAGTTCAGTCGCGACAAGCGTTTGAGCGCCGCCTCCTGATTGCCCAGTTCACGCACTAACTCCGCTTGATTGCCGGTTTGTCTGTCCAAGATCGCGATCACGTAGTCGGTTAGCCCTTTGATCTGATGCCCATGGGCCCAGGGCAACATCGCTTCGAGATACTCTCGGATCGGCGCAGTCTCGTCTGTTGTGGTCATAACCAGATTGTCCCCCACGAGGTGACTCTGCGCCAATTCCTAAATGTGTCCTGACTTCAGGTATTGGGGCGTAAATCTGTGATGAAGCAGACGGTGCCTCTATACCACTTCGCGATTTGCGCGTCGAGGTCACGGCCCAGCAGTTGTTCATCGAGGACGATCATCAGGCAGGCTCTAAGTGGGGCAGCGTCTTGACGAATTGTTTTGTCACTAAGCGGGCGGCTTCGATGATGGCTGCACGTGAGACCTTGCCGCGATAACCCGCCACGATCTCATCAATGTCTTCGCCGGCCGCTAGACGCTCCAGTGTTCCGGTAATTTCGATCCGGGTGTATTTGAAGGTGGGGCGACCGCCGCTCACGCCCAACGCGCGCACGACGTGCTTGCCCAGCGGATAATACTGGTACAGTTCACCGCCCACTACCTCTGTCATTAGTCTTTTCATCTTGCGCCTCTGTGCGTCATTCTGTGTCAGTCATGAGTATAAGCCCAAATTCATCCCTGTCAAGAATTTTATCCGTAAATAGATGGATCGCCTCCGCTCCCGGCCCGCGTCCTCGAAGAGGGCCCTTACCTCAACCACACGCATACATCATCTACTGCAATGATTGGCGCTTCATCTCCCCTGCCCCACCGCGTCCGCTACGCGCGCGGTTGGGGAGCAAGGATAACGGAAAAGTCGCATCATCTGGAGTTTAGTATAGCACACCGCCTGCCACTCGATGAAGCCCTCGGCAGAAAACAAAAGTCGGCCTATCGTCGGGGCCGTTCAACATCAGCATGGTATACTTCTGCTCGATGACACTTCTTCGCCGCCTCAACACCTTCACTCAAAAACATCTCACCGCCGCCTTCGGCGCGCTGATTTTCATCATCGCATTCGCCTCCTACATCGCTACGCTTGCACCGGCACAAGTCCCCGGCGATCCGAGTGAGTACACTTTCATTCCGTGGATTCTGGGCATCGCGCACCCGCCCGGCTACGGTTTCTATACGCTGCTGGCCGCGCTGTGGCAGCGACTGATCCCCATCGGCAGCGTGGCCTATCGCACGAATTTGCTGTCCGCCACGGCCGGGGCGTTGAGCGCGACGCTGGTCTTTGCCATCGTTCAGCAACTGGTGATGCGGCCCAATTCCGGCAGCCCCGTTTCCAAAACCGAAGCCCACCTGCCCGCCATCTTCGCCGGATTATCCTTCGCCGCGGCAACGGACGTGTGGCAGCACAGTATTCACACCAACGCGCACATTATTACTTTGCTGCTGGCGACCTTCAGCGTGTTCCTGTTGATCGAATGGTGGCGCACCGAAAACGATCGCTGGTTATACTTCTTTGCGCTTGTCGCCGGGCTGAGTCCGACGCAACATCCACTGCTCGTCTTCGCGTTCCCCGCTTACGCGATCTTCATCCTGATCGTCAAGCCGCGCCTGTTTCTGCAACCGAAAAAATTATTGGGCTTGATTGGCTGTTTTGTGCTGGGACTCGGCGTCTTCTTGTATTATCCGCTGCGCAGTCCGGCGACGCCGTTTGGCGTGAGCGACATTCGTTCGTGGGATACCTTCATTCACTTCGTCAGCGCCGAAGGGCTGCGCGTCAACTTGTTTCAATTCGGCCTGGCCGATCAACCCACACGCTTTTCGGTGTTCGTCAATCTGCTCAACCTTCAGTTTCCATCCATCACCAGCTTGTTTGCCATCCCCGGCCTGATCTGGCTGGCGCGGCGCGCGATCGAACCGTTCGTGCTGTGCTTCGGGTTTCTCGCGTTGTTGTATGCCTTCGTCATCAATACCGAACAAGACGTGATGGCTTACCTGCTGCTGCCGTTCATGATGACCTCGATCTTCATCGGGCTGGGCGTGTGGGTTGTTGCTTTGGCTTTCGCGCGCTCGATCCGCTTGCGGCGGCTGTTCCCCATCCCGATCGCGTTTGCGCTGTTACTCCTGCCGATTAACACCCTGATCAATGTCAGCCCGCGCGTTTCATTGCAGCGCTACACCTCCGCCAGTGATTGGGTCAACACCGTCTTCGATCGATTCGCGGGCAAAGGCGAACACGCCACACTGCTCGCCGCGTGGGAGGCGGTGACGCCGCTGTGGGTGGCGCAATATACGGAAGGCCGCACGCTCGACGCCACGGATGTCATAGCGGTCTACGTCACAACGGCCAAGCCCTGGCTTCAAAACGTCTTCGAGCACCTCGACGCCGGCCCGGTCTATCTGGCCGATTACCGCCGCGAAGTAGTTGAAGGCAAGCTATTTCGGCTGCGGCCAGAAGGATCGTGGCCGCTGTGGCGCGTCGTGCCGCCGGGCGATACGAGTGTGCCACCGCTCGATCATCGGCTAAGTGTAAACTCCGGCGTCTCCGCCGGAGCCGTTGGCGCAGACGCCAACGTGAGCAAAGAAAATGAAATCGAAATATTAAGCTACTCCATCGATCAAACTACCATCGAGGCCGGACAGCCCGCGCATTTGACCCTGGCGATGCGGGCCGCAATCACGCCCACCCACATCATCATGCCCTACGCGCTGGTCGGCGGTCGGCGCTATGCGTGGACGACGGACTCACGATTGCTGACGCCCGACTGGTTGCCCAACGAAGTGATCGTCGAGCGCTACGACATCACGCTGCCGTTCAACGCGCCTTCCGGCGAGTATCCGTTGAAACTGGGGTTGACTGATTTGAACGAGAACCGCGATCTCGGAATCAGCATCGATCTCGGCTCGCTGCACGTCGTCGATCCCGCCCGC
>JADGQE010000054.1 GCA_017882055.1 Thermoflexales bacterium | reverse complement strand
TACAGCACCGAATTCTGGAATCCGGCCCGTGAATACGAAGACCGCGCCGAACGGATCGCGATCAAAGCAATGCTGCCGCCGCGCGGCCGCCGCCTGATCGAGATTGGCGCCGGCGCGGGCCGCCTGGCCGATCTGTATCGCGGCTACGACGAAGTGATCCTCATGGATTACGCCCGTTCGACCGTGCTCGAAGCGCGTGACCGCTGGAGCAGCGATCCGCGCTTCAAATTCGTGGCGGCCGACCTGTATTCGCTGCCGTTTAATGCCGGCGTGTTTGACGCCGTCGTGATGATCCGTGTCATCCATCACCTCGTCGATGTGCCGCGTGCCTTCGCCCAGATTGCAGCGGCGCTTCAGGCCGACGGCGTCTTCCTGCTCGAATTTGCCAACAAGCGCCATCTCAAATCCATCGCGCGCTACGCGCTGAAAAAGCAAAAATGGTCGCCGTACGATCGATTGCCGGTCGAATTCGTCGAACTGAACTTCGATTTTCACCCGGCCTGGATGAAGTCGCAGATTCAAAGCGCCGGCTTTTCGATTGCGCAGACTCGCGCCGTATCGATGCTGCGTTTAGGCTTGTTCAAGCGTCTCTTCGGCGCGCAGCGTTTGGCCGCGATCGATGGCGCGTTACAACGGCCCCTCGCGCCGCTCGCCCTCGCGCCCAGCCTGTTTGTATTGTGCAACTCTTCCTCTTTCGCTGGGAATCGTGGGGGCGAGGGTCTGTTTAAGTGTCCCGCCTGCGGCTTACCATTAACCGATCAATCCAATGACGAACTGCAGTGTGCCAACCAGCATCGTTGGTCAAAGCGCGATGGCATCTACGATTTCCGAGAGATGATTGATCATTGATCATTGTTCATTGTTCATTGCTTGTGATATACTATCGCTCACGCTGAAAAGTAACGGCCATCTTCCACACCGGAGGTCTCATTCATGAGAGTCTCGTGCTTGCAGGAAAACCTCGCCAAGGGCTTGAGCATTGTCAGTCGGGCGGTGGCCGCCCGATCCACTTTGCCCGTGCTGGGCAACATCTTGATCGAAACCGATCAATCGCGCTTGAAGCTGGCCGCCACCAATTTGGAGATCGGCATCAGCTGCTGGATCGGCGCCAGGGTCGATGAAGATGGCGGCACCACGGTACCGGCGCGAACTTTCGTCGATCTGATCAACGCGCTGCCGCAGGGGCAGGTCGATATGGACCTCGCCGTGAAGACGCAGACGCTCAGCGTGCGCTGCGGCCGATTTGCCAACAACGTCAAGGGTGTTGATAAAGAAGAATTCCCCATCATCCCCAAGCCGGATGAGCACAACGCGATCCACATCGCGCCGGACGCGCTGCGCCAGATGATCGATCAAGTGGTCTTTGCGGCCGCGGCCGATGAGAGCCGCCCGATCCTGACCGGCGTGCTGGCCAAGTTCAGCGGCAAAACCTTGACGCTGGCGGCCGCGGATGGCTTCCGTTTGTCGGTGCGCACGACCGCGCTCGAAGATGGCGTGGACGAGCCGCTGGAAGTCATCATCCCGGCGCGCGCCCTGGCCGAACTGGGTCGCATCTCCGGCGATCAAGTTGATCCGATCAGCATCACGGTCACGCCGCAGCGCAGCCAGATTCTGTTTCACCTGACCAACATCGATCTGGTCTCGCAGCTGATCGATGGCAAGTTCCCGGATTACACCGCCATCATCCCCAAAGCAACGACCACCAAGACGATCGTCGATACCGGCTTGCTGCTGAAAGCTTGCAAGGCCGCCAATGTCTTTGCGCGTGAAGCGGCGAACATTGTGCGCGTCAACATCGTGCCCGGCGACGAGCTCACGCCCGGCCACATCACCATCGGCGCGACGAGCGCCGAGACCGGCGACAATGCCGGCGATCTGGATGCCAGCGTGACCGGCACGCCGATCGAGATCGCCTTCAACGTGAAGTATTTGATCGATGTGCTGAATGTGGCAGGCGCGAATCAAGTCTCGCTGGAGACCAGTCATCCGTCGGCCCCCGGCATTCTTCGCGCGATCGGCGATGACGCCTTCACGCATGTGATCATGCCGATGCACATCGGCGGACGGTAGATTGCCGCTGATTACCGATCGTTAGCCGCCGCCCTTGGAGTTATTTCTCTGAGGGCGTTTTTTATCTCATATACGGATAAGTGTATGCGTTCAGCTGGCACTTGAATTCTTACCACGAAGGCACAAAGACACCAAGTTTTGCTAGGAATTCTTTGTGCCTTAGTGTCTTCGTGGTTAAGATGAAATGTCTACTGAACGATTACGGACAAGCTATGACTACTAAACCTTTGCCCACTCAAAAACTGCGCCGCATCTGCAATCCGGCCCGATTGAAATTCAAGTCCACCGACGATCTGGCGGTGCTCGATAACATCATTGGCCAACCGCGTGCTTTGCGCGCGATCGACTTTGGCATCGGCGTGCGCGGGCCGGGCTTTAATATTTTTGTATTAGGGCCGGGCGGCACGGGCCGCATGACGACGGTCGAGCATTTCCTGGCGAAGCACGCGGCCATTGAGCCAACGCCGTCCGATTGGGTCTATGTGCACAACTTCAAAGATCCGCTGCAGCCGCGCGCGATGCAGTTGTCAGCCGGCCGCGCACGCCAATTCAAGCAGGACATGCAGCGGCTGCTCACTCGCCTTCAGTCCGATCTGCCGCCGGCCTTTGAAGCGGAGGCGTATCAACGGGCTGCCTCCCAGATCACGCGCGAGCTCGACGAGGCTCGTACGACCGCCTTCGAACAGCTCGATGCTAAGGCGCGCCTGCGCGGCTTCACGCCGGCCCGATCGGATCAAGGTTTCTTCATGGCCCCGATCGGTCCGAGTGGTCAGGCGGCGACGCCCGAAGAACTGGCTGCCATGCCGCCCGAACAACGCGCTAAACTCGAAGAAGCCCGGCTCGACGTCGAAGACCAACTCAAGGCCACGCTGCGATCGATCCGCGTTCATGAACAACGCGCCAGCGGCCAACTGCTCAATCTCGATCGGCGTACCGCGCTGTGGGCGATTGCGCCGCTGCTGGACGATCTGATCAACCAGTATCGAACGGATTGCCCGGAGGCGGCCGAATATCTGGAGGAAGTGCGGATCGATCTGGTTGATCACGTGGCGGATTTTAAGGACGGTGACGACAACCCGGCCACCGGTCATTCAGCCAATGCAGCCAATGCACCTGATTCGATGACGCGCTATCAGGTCAACCTGTTGATCGATCAGAGCGACACCCGGGGCGCGCCGGTCGTGGTCGAGACTAATCCGACGTTTATGAATCTCTTTGGCCGGATCGAGCGCGACATTCGCCTGGGCGAAAACGTGCTGGACTTTACGATGCTGCGGCCCGGCGCGCTGCAGCGCGCCAATGGCGGTTACCTCGTCTTGCAGGCCCAGGCAGTGCTGAAGGATATCAATGTGTGGGAGGCGCTCAAGCGGACGCTGAACAACCGGCAGATCGTGATCGAGGACCCCGGTTCGCAGCTGCAGATGTTTTCGACGCGCACGCTCGAATCCGAGCCGATTCCGTTGAACGTCAAAGTGATTCTGCTGGGCACACCCGGGCTTTATTACGATCTGTATGACAGCGACGAAGACTTTCAACGGCTGTTTAAAGTCAAAGCCGACTTCGCTTCGATCATGGAGCGCGTTCCGGCCACCGAACGGGCTTACGCGCACTTCGTGCGGGCGCGCTGCGACGAGCACGGCCTGCCACCCTTCGACGCAGGCGCAGTCGCGCAGATCGTCGAATACGGCTCACGGCTGGCAGAAGATCAGAAGAAACTTTCGACGCGTTTCGGCGACGTGGCCGATCTGGTTATCGAGGCGGCGCACTGGGCCAGGTCGAACCATCCGACTCAGGTGATGGCCGGCGATGTCCGTCAGGCCTTGCAGGAACGGCGTTATCGATCGAATCTAATCGAGCAGGAAACGCAGGAAGTGATCATCGACGGCATGATCCGGGTGCAGGTCGCGGGCGAAGTCGTCGGACAGATCAATGGCCTGTCGGTGATTGAGTATGGCGACTACGTGTTCGGCCAACCGTCGCGCATTTCGGCGCGGACGTACGTGGGCCGCAGCGGGTTGATCGCCATTGAGCGCGAAGCGCATTTGAGTGGACGCATTTACAACAAGGGCGTGCTGATCCTCGATGGCTACCTGGGCGGACAATATGCCGTCGAACAACCTTTGACGCTGGCGGCCAGCATCAGCTTCGAGCAAAGTTACTCCGAGATCGAAGGCGACAGTGCGTCAAGCACGGAGTTGTATGTGCTGCTCTCGAGCCTGGCGAACTTGCCGATCAAGCAGGGCATTGCCGTAACCGGCTCGGTCGATCAGCATGGGCAGGTGCAGCCGGTCGGCGGGGTGCAATACAAGATTGAAGGCTTCTTCGACGTGTGCCAGGCGCGCGGCCTGACCGGCAATCAAGGTGTGATGATCCCGGCCAGCAACGTGCGCAACCTGATGCTGCGCGAAGACGTGGTCGAGGCTTGCGCGCAGGGCAAATTTCACATCTGGGCGGTCGACACGATCGATGCAGGCTTGAAACTGTTGACGGGCGTGAAGGCCGGTCGGCGCGGCAAGGGCGGCAAGTTTACCAGGGACAGCGTGCACGCGCGTGTCGAGGCGCGCCTGAAATCGATCGCCGACGACCTGGACGGCGGCCGGAAAGAGCGCGAAGACGAGATGGGGGAAGAGAAAGACGAGAAGAACGAAAATAACAGCGAGGAGACACGCAATCGAAGGCGTCAAAGGAAATAGTACCTGACTGACTGTTGAAACCCTTGTTTTTCTGGCAAGGAATTCAACCACGGATGGCACGGATGTCACTGATGATAAGTTTTGAAATCCGTGTTACCCCTGCACTGCATCCGCAGCGCGGCGCCTGGCGGGCCACCCCGGCATGCCGGGGGTATGGCCTGCAAGTGTCGGTGCTATCCGTGGTTGCTTTGGTTTCGGCTTGTCCGAGTTAGGATCATTGGTCAGTCATTCGGCGTCACTCGAAGGCCGAGTGTTGTTTGTAAACGCTTTTCACAGGATCCCGAATGGATACAATTGAACCGCAGTTGCCGGGTGGCGATAACCTTGCGAGGGGTTCAGCGCCGGCAGACAATCTTCAAGCACAACCCTCGCAAGGTTTTTCCGCAGAGTGGTCGGTGCGTGCCCGGCGGCGCTTGAGAGTTGCACAGCTGATCGGACTTGCCATCGTGTTGATCAGCGCCTGCTTGTTTCTGCGCCAGATCGACTTCTTGTCCATTGGCGATATTTTGGGAATGTACGCCGGCCTGTATTTGATTCCATTCGGTGCCGGGTTGCTCTATCTGGCCACGCGCACGCTTCACGTTGCACCCGATCAAGAGTATCAGCCACACTTACTTAACAGGCCGCGCAAGTGGTTTGTGGTTATCTGGGGCACGGGCGTCCTCGTCGCAATTCTACTGGGATCGCGATCAGGTGGCGATCTCAAACTGTTTAGTATCATATCCTTGGCATTGGCTTCTGCGCTGACGATTAGCGGTGGGGTGTGGGCTTTACGCTGGCTCAGCCATAAACTGTCGGATGAATGGCCGACAGGTCGCGTAGATGCGCCACCTACCCTGTCCATCCGCTGGCCGAATAGCTGGCAAATCAACTGGGCCGGCCTGTGGGGCATGGTGAGTACCGGCCTGGCGATTGGATTGGAAGCGTTACTCGGCTGGCTTGCGCTGTTGCTGCTTAGGCCGGCCTTTGCCAGCATCGTTGTGCGCCCCACAGCGACCACGAGCGAACTACTGCTTCAAATCTTGCGCAATCCGACCTTCATCATGACAGCCTTCGTCGCGATTGCCATTGTTGCACCGATGATCGAAGAGGCGCTAAAACCGATCGGCTTGCGGCTGATGCGCGGCGCAATTCGACGTCCCATCGACGGGCTGCTGCTTGGTATGGTCGCAGGTCTGGGTTTTGGAATTGTGGAAAGCACACTCTATCTGGGCGATCTAAGCGGTTGGTTACTGAGCGGTTGGTTGCGGCTCAGCACACTCGTCCTGCACGGTATCGCTACCAGCATCGTTGGTTTAGCTTACGCACGCAGCCGCCAGTCAGGCCGGCGGCGCGATCTGCTGCTTGGCTATGTGCGCGCAGTTCTGCTTCACGGTGTGTGGAATACAGTTGCGCTGGGACTGGCTGTGGGTTTGATTGTTCCTGAGTGTTTATTGGTAGGCTTGATCTGTGGGATTGTGTTGATTGGTCTGATCTGGCGTGTGATCCCGCGTGCTGCGATGGCCGGTGTTCAAGCCTCGATACAAGAAGGTCACGCCCGGTTGAATGAGCCGTTGCCGCTTGAATGGTCTCCGATGGACAATGGAATCGGTTGGTGGCTGATGGGCAGCCGCCCCAGTTTTTCCGAGCGGCCTGCTGGGTCTGGGTCACCACACTCGCCGATTTCCCCTCAACCGATCATCGAGGCTGAATATAGCCAGCGTATCGAACATGATCTGAAAGATCCTTAATTGCCGCCATGTCTTCCGCCAGGCCCATTGCCAATAGTATCTTTGTGAGAGCCGTGGTGGTTGACGCCGCTTCATTTACCGATCGTTTGAAAGCTGCTATGATCCTATCATCCGATCGGGCCTTGCATCCTGGCAAAGGAAAGAATCAAGCATGATCGAGACCGGATCGATCGACGAACTCTTCGACCAGGCCATCGCCGTCGAGCAAGCCGCTCAGCATATTTACGAGCAGTTCGCCCGCCTGTTCGCGCCGCATTCCGCAGTGGCCGCTTTCTGGACACAGTATGCGGCCGAAGAAGCCCGGCATGCCCGCTGGCTGGATCGTTTGCGCGAAAGTCTGACTCCCGATCAGCGAGCTGCACTGGCCGATCCCCAAATGTTGGCGTCGGCGCGCGCTCTCGTGCAAAGCGCCGAGAGTCAGCCACTCAACCGTATCTTCGACCTGAATGATGCTTTTCAACTTGCCCATTACCTGGAAAGTTCCGAAGTCAACACGATCTTCGAGTTCCTGATCAAAACGTTTGACACCGATCCTGAAATCGAAGAGTACGTACACGCTCAAATCAAGGGGCACGTGGAGCGCTTGATCGTTGAATTCCCCCGGGACTTTGGTGGAATGAATAGCCGCCTGAGCGTGCCGGCCGATCACACGCAATTGTCCTAATCACCAGGGGACGTCAATAAAACAATCAGCCTCGCCGACGATTCTGCCGGCGAGGCTGATTGACTCATTGGCGGTCGACTCACTACCACCCAAAGCGCTCTTCGCGCCACACATTGGCCGTCATCGAATAGCCGGCCTGTTCCCAGAAACCCGCTCGATCCTGCGCCATAAACTCCAGGCCGCGCAGCCACTTGCCGCCCTTCCAAAAGTAGCGATCGTTCTCGGAATGAGCCTGATGGGGCAGTGCGCCCGCAATGCCACGCAGCGGATAACCGTGATCGGGCTCGAGCGGTTTGCCGTCATAGTGCGTCGCCAGTAAGAACACCTCGCTCAACGCGACTTCGATGGGGACGTTGACCGTAAAGCCATACTCGCAATGCTGCATGATGAACTTCGCTTCCGGCCTGGGCCTGATCAAGCCATGATCGATTAAGTCCTTAAGATGCACCCCTTCCCAGCCAGTGTCGAACTTGCTCCAGCGCGTTACGCAGTGGATGTCCATCTTGACCGTTCGGCGCGGCAGCTGATTGAACTCAGCCCAGGTCCAGACTTTGGATTCTTCCACCAGCCCGAAGACTTTGAAATCCCAGGTGGCAGGATTAAACGACGGAACCGGTCCGTAGTGCAGCACCGGAAACTTCTGGGTGAGCGCCTGACCGGGCGGCAGGCGGCCCATACTCTTGACTTGCTCTTCCTGCTCTTTGCGTCCGAATAGACTCGATAGCATAGATGACCCTCCCTCGATCTCCAAAAAATTATACCATGCGCACCTTACAGAATAGTTACAAAAACCAGGTTTCTTTCGAAAGAAACCTGGTTTCGTTCAGCGGAGAAATTGCGCAGGCTTACTCGTGCCGGGAGCCGTCAGGCATGCTGGCGCCGTGCAAGTTAGCCTCGGTCAGCTCGGCCTGATCGAGGATCGCGCCGTTCAATTTCGCTTCGCGCAAATTACTGAGGCTCAGATCGGCGAGCGTGAAGTTGGCGCGGCGCGCATCGACAAACGCCAGCGTCGCTTCACGGATGATGGCCGCCGTGAGATTGGCCTGGGCCAAATGCGCAAAGGTGAGGTTGACGCCCGTTAGATTCGCGCCGGTGAGGTTGGCCTGAAAAAGCACCGCCTTGTTGAGATCGGAAAAACTCAGATCGGCTTCCATGAGATCGGCGCCGCTCAAATCGGCCTCGTGCAGATCGCAGCCGCTGAGCCTGGCCTCGCGCAGATTGGCGTTGTGCAGCTCGAGGCCGGACAGATCGAGGCCGGATAGATCGGCGCTTTTAAGAAACAGCTCCGGTTCGCCCAGCGCATGTCGCCGGGCAATCAACTGCTCGACGGATTGGCGTGTGAACTGAGGCATTTTATCTCCACGGCGAGAGCCGTTTTTGACTCCCGAAGTTGGCGGGCCTTCGGAGGTCTGGGTCAGGCAGGCCGCCTGGGATCACGGGATGGTGAAGATCGGCAGATGGCCCAGGGCAATGATGTCTTTCCATTTGGCACGCTCGCCTTCGGTAAACACGGCCGCAGTGGCCGCGATCAATCCACCCGCTTTCTCGATGATCAAACGCATACCCTGCAGCGTGCTGCCGGTGCTGATCACGTCGTCGACGATGACCACCTTCTTGCCCTTGATCAAGGCGATGTCCTTTTCGTCGAGGAACAGCGTCTGCGGCTGGCCGGTCGTGATCGACAGTGTCTCGGCGCTGATCGTCTCACCCATGTAAGGCTTGTAACTCTTGCGCAGGACGACATACGGTAGCTTGGATTCGACCGACATGGCGTGGGCGAGTGGAATGCTCTTGGCTTCGGCGGTGATCAACACTTGAGCATCTTTGGGCAAACGCTTTGCCAGAGCTGCGGCGGCGGCTTGAATGACTTCCGTGTCGCCGAGCATATTGAAGATGGCGATCTTGACTCCGGGTGCAACTTCAAACAGGGGCAGCTGCCGCGTCAATCCGCCGATCTTAACGGTATGGGTCTCGCGTTGGGGCATGATCTTCTCCATAAGAATACGGGTTAAAAACTGCTGTATTCTAGCACAAATTGGCCGAAAATAAGCGGTCAGCTTTCAGCGTTCAGCCGGGTCGTGGGCTGGCTGCCGACCGCCAGAGGCTGGTTTTTTCACGCCGCGAGATCCTTCACGGCGTGAGATCTCTCACGCCGTGACCAACTGCACCTGTAGCGCGTCCAGCACCAACTGAATCGGGCTCATAATCGTCGTCGTATCCGATCCGGCGAACAGCAGCCCAACCACACGCTTGTTCATATCCAGCACGGCTGAGCCGGAATCGCCGCCCGCGCTCATCGCGCCGGCCATTAATTGATTGTTATAGGTGCCGGTCTTGCCTTCGTAATCGACCGAGACTGTCACATCGATCTGCGTGATCTGGCCGGTGGTATAGCCGGTGGTGCGCCCGCTCTTTTGCAGCTGCGTGCCGAGCGTAGCAGTTCCTACGCCGATCGGTACACCGATATTCAGAATATCGGACGTAACCAGATCGGGCGAGAGCGGCTTCGCGATCGCGCAATCGACCGTGTTTTTGCCCGGCTCGTTGATCTGCGCCCTGGGTGCGGGTGTCGCTTGCCTGGGTGCGATAAGATTCATCAAGGAAGCTAACGGTGAACAGCCGGATGGCTGCGGCGTGGGTGAAGGCACTGGCTGATCGCCCGAAAAACCGATCGGGATGAACTGCTCCAGCGTTCCGATCTGATCGGCGCTGGTCCCGCCATCATATTGACCGGGCTGCCAGATCGGATCGCCGACTTTAGCCGTGTTGGAATTTGCCAGAACGTGATTGTTGCTCAGAAGATAGACTTGCCCGCCGCGCTGTACCAAACAGCCGAATGTTCCGGCGGTGATTTGATAGTGGCCGAGGCTGATGCCAGGCCGGGCCGGCCGCATCTTCAATTTGGGATCTTGAAAGGCCACGATCTTGCCGGTCTCGATCACATCGGTCTTGACATCGCCGATGGTCTTGGGCACCAGCGCTGACGCGGTCAACTGCGCGGCAGGCAGTTTCTTCGTGACCGAGACGATGATCGATGGCTCGTTTGTCAGCGTGGTGCCGGCGATCTTGAAACCGACGCCAGTGGCAACGACGTTGTCTTTGCTCATCAGCAAAGCCAGGTTCAAACGCTTCATTTCCTGTGCGAGAGCGATAGCGATCTGTAACGCATCCATCCTGAGTTCCTCCTTGATGAGATACTGCCGGGTTGATTACAACGCGCGAATGGGGCCGGTTTCGACTACATCGATCGGCACGCCTTCAATCGATGTGGGCAACAGGTCGTCGCGTTTCAACGCCGGGCCGGGGACTTTGGCCTTGACGGAAACGACGATGCAGATTTCGTCGGTGTGCTGGCCGGCGCGTGTCCGATAGCCAATGCCCACGCCGACGACGTTGGGCTTGCGCATGAGTTCCGCCTCATGGCGGCGCTTAACTTCCTGGGCGCGCTGGATAGTCTGATCTGACATGGCAACCTCCTGGTCACAAACCCCGCAGGTTTTGAACATTAGCACGGATACTAAATTCAACCTGCGGGAAGATCAGTATGTGTAGGTTTAGCACAACTTTCGCGATTGTGCAAAATGCGCAGCGGCAAGGGTGGGCGGTCGCTAACGTATATGCAAAGCCCGCAGTGCACGCCGGATGGTGCGGTGGCTGACTTCAACGCCGGTCTGTTTCTGAACTTCCTGATTAAGCATGGGCACCGTCCAATCGGTGGAAGCGTAACCGTAGCGGCGCGGATTGCGTTTGATCAGTTTGGTCACGATCCTCATGACGAGCTGCCGCTTCCTGGGGGGGCGGCCGGTGTGGGCGCCATCGCTCACGCGTTGCTGGACGCGCGCCGCCCGGCGATCCAGATAGCGTTTCTGCAAGTTGTAGATGGCCTGGCGGCTGAGTCCGGTGTCCTGTGCAACCTGCTGGACGCTTTTGCCATGATGCAGGCCGAGCAAAGCCTTAGCGCGTCTGGCGCGGCGCTTATCGGAACGCGAACGGGAGATGCGAGTTAACCCTTCACGCGCTTTCTTCGCCAGTCGTATCAAACCCATGCTGTCTACCCCCTGGTGGTGACTACCAGCATACGCCGGGCCGGGAGAATTGTCAAGATAATTTTGTCCACTATGGCTTGACCAATTCCTCAAGCGGGGCTACAATCACGCCCATTATAACCGCAAATTCTCTCCTGAAAGGAGATAGCCCCATGGACCTGTTTGAGAAAGCCCGTCAGTTTATTGTCCGTCCGCGTGAAGCCAAGGCCGCCGGTCTCTATCCTTACTTCCTGCCGCTGGATGATACCGAAGGCACTGAGGTAACGATCTACGGTAAAAAGATCATCATGGTCGGCTCGAATAACTATCTGGGCCTGACCACGCATCCCAAAGTGCGCGAGGCCGCCATCGAAGCGATTAAACGCTATGGTACGTCGTGTACCGGCTCGCGCTTTCTGAACGGCAACATGCGATTGCATCTGGAGGCCGAAGAGCGCCTGGCCGCCTTTGTCGGCAAAGAAGCGGCCTGCATGTTTTCGACCGGCATGCAGGCGAACCTCGGCGCCATCTCGTGCCTGCTGGGCCGCGACGATGTGGCCATCATCGACAAAGATGATCACGCCAGCATCGTCGATGCCGTGCGTTTGGGTTTTGGCGAAATGCGGCGCTTCGTTCACAGTGACCTGAGTTCGCTCGAGCGGCAGTTGGCCGCCGTGCCCGATAAAGCCGGTATCCTGGTCGTCGTCGATGGCGTCTATAGCATGGGCGGCGACATTGCCCCGCTGCCCCAGATCGTCGAAATGTGCAAGAAGTATGGCGCGCGGCTGTACGTCGACGACGCGCATTCGCTGGGTGTGCTCGGTCGGCAGGGCCGCGGCACGGCCGCTCATTTCGGCCTGACCGATCAGGTTGATATCATCATGGGGACGTTCAGCAAGTCGTTTGCGTCGATCGGCGGTTTCGTGGCCGGCGATGCCGATACGATGGAGTATGTGCTGCACACAGCCCGCTCGATGATTTTCTCGGCCTCGATTACGCCGGCGCAGGTCGCGGCGGCGATGGCCGCGCTGGAGATCATGCAATGTGAGCCGGAACGCATTGATCGCCTGTGGCAAAACACGACGAAGATGCGTGAAGGCTTGCAGTCGATGGGCATTGATACCGGCCCGAGCGAAACCCCCGTGATCCCGATCATGATCGGCGACGACGACCGGACGATCATGCTCTGGAAGCTGCTGTTTGACGAGGGCGTCTATACCAACGCGGTCCTGCCGCCCGGCGTGCCCCCCGGCAAGAGCCTGTTGCGCACGTCTTACATGGCCACTCACACCGATGCGCAGTTGGATCGCGTGTTGGAAGCCTTCCATAAAATCGGCAAGCAAGTCGGGCTGATTTAGCCGGCTGAGGTGACCGTATGCCTCTATACGAATACCAGTGCAGCGATTGCCGCAAGGTGTCTGAGACGCTGCGTCCGATGAGCAAGGCGGACGATCCGATGCGGTGCGCGTATTGCGGCAGTGAGCGCACCCGCCGGGCCTTATCCGTATTCGCTACCGTCGGAAGCGGTGGGGCGTCGTCGTCAACTTCAAGTGGTTGTGGCGGCTGCAGCGGCGGCCACTGTTCCTCGTGCGGGGGACATTGAAGAGCCAGTCAATCAGGGATCAGTCAACTGGGGATTGGTCAATTAAGAATGAGGCAACTGGTCGATCGGGAACCCGATCGACCAGTTGTTGTTTACCAGTTCACCGGTTGCCCGGTTGACTATAGCAAATTCCAGTTTCGTTTACGGTCGCGTCATTCCGAGCGTAGCGACGCCTGGCGGCCCACCGGCGCACTGCGCCGGACATGGGCGGAATCTCTACCACTGTCGTAGAGACCCCTCGCTATGCTCG
>JADGQE010000375.1 GCA_017882055.1 Thermoflexales bacterium | reverse complement strand
TAAAGACGCCATGTCACGACTCATTACTCTCGCCAGGACCAACCGCAAAGAGTTCAAACGTTTCGCCAAGTTCCTGGGCGTCGGTATCACCGGCTTCATTGTCGATTTCGGAACGTTTAACCTGATGCTGCGCGTGTTCAGTCTTCAAGCGATCGTCGCACAGAGCATCTCCTTCACATTGGCGGCGCTCAACAACTTTACGTGGAATCGTTTCTGGACTTATCCTGAGTCACGCTCCAAACCGATTGTCCGGCAGTTTGGTCAATTCTTCGTCTTGAACCTGATCGGCTGGCTGGTGCGCACGCCGATCTTCAGTTTGCTCAGCGGCCCGGCCACGACCGTGGTCACGTCGATGGAATATGGCCCGTTCGCCGGACTGCTCAACTTTGCCACCCAGACTCTGCATACCACCCTCGAGCAGCTGGGCTACAACGCGGCTCTGGCCTGCGCCGTGATCGTGGTTCTGTTCTGGAACTTCTTCTCGAATCGGGTTATTACCTACAACGATGTGAAGATAGGTCATTAAGTTTGGAGGCTAGAAATTAGATATTGGAAAGGCTTCTCTCCAACATCCAGTCTCCAACTTTCAATCTCTAATGAAAATCGGCATCGATTACACTTCAGCTGCCACTCAAGGCGCGGGCATCGGCCGCTACACCCGCGAGTTGATCCACGCACTGTTAGCATTACCCTCGGATAATTCCTACTCATTGTTCTATGCCAGTCGAAAAAGAATTCAGCATTCAGCATTCAGCGATCAGCGATCAGCGATCAGCATTCAGCATTTGCCGTTCCATGATAAATGGCTGATGCGGCTGTGGCACCGCTTGCGAATTCCGATCCCGGTTGAACTGGTTACAGGCAAGATCGATCTATTTCACTCACCGGACTTTACGCTGCCGCCGACCTTGCCCGGCGTGCCCACGCTGTTGACGGTGCACGATCTGTCCTTTATCCGCGATCCGGATTCGGCCTGGCCGAGTCTGCGCGCCTTCCTCAATCAAGCCGTGCCGCGATCGGTCAAACGGGCCACGCACGTGCTGGCCGATTCGCAAGCGACCAGGGATGATCTGATCGAATTATTCGGCACGCCCGCTGACAAGATCACCGTACTCTATAGCGGCGTCGATGCGCGCTTTGCGCCGGTGCGCGATCGATCAATCCTTGATCAAGTCTGCGTCAAATACGGAATCACGCGGCCTTTCATTTTATCGGTGGGCACGTTGCAGCCACGCAAGAACTACGCACGCCTGATTCAAGCGTTTGCTCACTTAGCGAACGATCTGCCGCAGCAGTTGATTATTGCGGGCGGCCAGGGCTGGCTGTTCGGCGACATCTTCACGCAGGTCAAAGCCCTTGGGCTTGAAAACCGTGTGCGCTTTCCGGACTTTGTCGACGATGCCGATCTGCCCGCGCTGTATTCCGCCGCCGATTTGTTCGCTTACGTTTCATTGTATGAAGGCTTCGGCCTGCCGCTCCTCGAAGCAATGGCTTGCGGCACACCCGTGATCGGATCGAACACGTCGTCGCTGCCAGAAGTCATCGGCGCGGTCGGGTTGCAGGTCGATCCGCGCAACGTGGCTGCGATTGCGAACGCGCTGAAGATGATGCTGACTCAATCGGATTTACGGGCTCGATCGATGGTTGCCGGGATCGATCGGGCGCGGCTGTTTACGTGGGAGAAGGCGGCGCGCGAGCTGCTATCGATCTATGATCGACTCGATATTGAGACAAAGAGACGGAGAGATAGAGAGACGGAGAGATAGAGAGACGCTGTCGCGCCTTCTCTCCGTCTCTCCATCTTTCTTTTTCAGTTTCACTCCACTCGTGCTAGAATGAATCATCCTTCATCAACAAGGAGTTAACGATGGGCAGCAAAATCTTGAACGTGCCGTACAAATGTCAGAACGATGCGGACGCGAACCTGAAGCACACCGACTGCGGCCCGTGCTGCATCGCCATGATCCTGGGCAGCCTGGGCCAGACCGTGACGACCAACGCCGTAGTCGCGGCTGCGGGCATGACGGGTGACAGCGGTCTGTCGCAAAGCCAGGTCGCCAGCGCGGCCAGTGCCTTCGGCTTGAGCATGGCGTGGCAGGCCGCTTACACGCTCGACGATCTCAAGAAGTTCATCGACAACGGCCAGCCGCCGATCGCCTTGATCAAGTACGCCAACATTCCCGATCGAGTCGATCAACACTCAACGGGCGGGCACTACGTGGTCGTCGTCGGCTACGACGATGCGAGCGGGCGCGTGTTCATCAACGACCCCGATTATTTTCCGGGCACGGCGGGCGGTTATCAAAAACCCTACAGCTATCAAACGTGGCTGCCGGCCTGGGGCGGCTTTGCCGCGGGCGAGAACTACAACTTCTGCCTGATCGTGCCGCAGCCACCGCAGCCGGTAAACGGCGAAACCATCGCGGCGACATCAACGCAGACCGCCGCACCGGCGGGCAACGTGTGGGTCATCGCTCCGGCGGGTTTACTGTTCCGCGATCAGCCCGGCACCAGCAGCAATACGATCGGGGGACTGGTCTTTGGCCAGCAATTGACGGCGCTGGGATCAGAATCTTCGCCGGCCGACGGCACCGGCCGCACCTGGCAGCAAGTCCGGACCGATGCCGGTGTCACCGGCTACGTGGCCGCCAGCCTCAACGGCGATCGATTGTTGTCCGATCAGAAACCGGCTGATCCTTACATCGTCAGCGTGATCGATAATCAAG
The DNA here is from genome assembly GCA_017882055.1 of Thermoflexales bacterium. Lineage (GTDB taxonomy): Bacteria > Chloroflexota > Anaerolineae > Fen-1058 > Fen-1058 > JADGQE01. The sequence goes on along the minus strand of JADGQE010000375.1, from coordinate 1,285 downwards.
CCATTCGCGACGCGGGCGGCCTGGCCGTGCGCGATCAGCGCAACGTCATGCTCGACCCGATCGATCGCGTACAGGCCAATGAGAACATGACGGTCTTCGGGCGCGTGGTCGAAAGCGATGGCACACCGTGGCTGTGGGTGCAGTCGCCGCGCAATCAATACGGTTGGGCGCGCGAGCAATCGCAAGGCGTTACGCTCGTCACCCGCGTCACGCCCGATATGAGCGGCAACGTCAGCGGGGCTACACCCGAACCGCCACGCAACAAACCCGCACCGGTCGCCACCTCGGCGGATGTATGGGTCACCTCCGACAACGGCTTGAATGTCCGCACGCAGTCCGACCCGACGGCAAATTTAATTGTGACGGTGATGCAGGGCGCGCACTTGACGGTGATCGGTCCGCAGGTGGGACCGGACAGCAACGGTATCACCTGGCAGCAGGCCAGCACCGACGATGGCCGCACCGGTTGGATCGCCGTGAACATCAACGGCGAGGCCACCGTCGATACGACGCAGCCACCAACGCCCGTCATCACGTCGGTCGTACCGTGGGGCAAAAGCTACGCGGGCCTCGGCATGGGCAATCCACAGCCGCTCACGCCCACCGAACTCAACATCATTCGCAAGAGCAACATCGAAGCCTTCAAGACGCTGACGCTGCCCGATCCCGGCGAGAACAAACGGTTGATCCAGCAGCTGCTGCAGATTCGATCGGACATGTTCATCGCAGCTCGCTTGTTCTTCTCGGTCGATGCGAACAGCAAGGCCAGGTTCAACCCGCGAAGCTTTGTGGACTTCGTGAACAATGGTATTGGCGCTTGCTATCAAGCCGGGGTGCGTTACTTCGAAGTTCACAACGAACCGAATCTGCCGCAAGAGGGTATGGGCTGGAACTGGGCCGATGGCAGCGAGTTCGGCAACTGGCTGATCGGTGTGCTCAACATTCTGCGCCAACGCTATCCCGAAGGCAAATTCGGTTTCCCTGGCCTGTCGCCGCAACCGAATGTGCCCGCGTTCCTTCAGGGCGCGGCGAGCGCCATTGCACAGTGCGATTGGATCGGCATCCACGCTTACTGGCAAACAGAGACGCAACCGCCTTACCCGATGAATGGCGACAACGCCGGTACATACTGGCGGCAGTTCCGCACACTGTTCCCTAACCAGCTGCTGATGATCACCGAGTTCAGCTGCAACACACCGAACGTCGATGCCGCGGCGAAAGGCCAGATGTACGCGCGTTACTATCAAACGCTGCGGCAGGAACCGAATCTCGGCGCGGCCTTCTC
>JADGQE010000374.1 GCA_017882055.1 Thermoflexales bacterium | reverse complement strand
AGATCTTTTTCATCGCCGCTCAAAGCCACCCAGCGGAACGGGCCTTTGCCTTCGCAGAACAACGGTCGAATGAAGGCCGGCACGAAGCCAGGATAGTTGAACGCATCTTGCACGCCTTCATCGTAAGCCCGCTGCCGCAGGTTATTGCCGTAATCGAAGACGATCGAACCGCGCTTCTGAAATTCCAGCATTGCCTGCACCTGCCGCGCCATCGATTTCATCGAGCGCCGAGTGAACGCCGCCGGATCAGTCTTGCGTAGTTCGTCGGCTTCTTCCAAAGAGACTCCCTGCGGAATGTAATACAGCGGATCATGCGCCGGTGTTTGATCGGTGACCACATCGGGAACGACGCCGCGCATCACCAGTTCAGGAAAGATGTCGGCGGCATTCGCAACCAATCCGATCGACAATGGCCGGCCTTCACTTTTGGCGTCTTGCACCAGCGTCATTGCTTCTTCCAACGTATCGACCACGACATCGACGTAGCGCGTTTCGAGTCGCCGTTTCGCACGCGCCGGATCGACGTCTACGACAAGGCCGACGCCGCCATTCATGGTGATCGCCAGCGGCTGTGCGCCGCCCATGCCGCCGAGGCCGGCCGTCAAAACGAATTTGCCTTTCAACCCTGCGCCCCAGCCTTGTTGCCGCGCAAGCGAAGCCAGCGTTTCATACGTGCCTTGAAGTATGCCCTGCGTGCCGATGTAGATCCACGAACCGGCCGTCATCTGGCCGTAGACCATCAAGCCTTCGCGCTCGTACTTGTCGAACTGTTCCTGCGTGGCCCAGTGCGGCACGATGTTTGAATTGGCGATGAGCACGCGCGGCGCGTCACGATGGGACTTGAATACGGCGACGGGTTTGCCCGATTGAACGAGCAGCGTCTCATCGCCTTCCAATTCTTTCAAGGTGGCGACGATGGCGTCGAAGGCTTCCCACGATCGAGCCGCGCGGCCTCGTCCACCATAGACGATCAGATCGTCGGGTTTCTCGGCCACCTCCGGATCGAGGTTGTTCATCAGCATGCGCATCGCCGCTTCTTGCTGCCAGCCTTTACACGTGATCTGCGTTCCGCGCGGGGCGCGAATGACTCTGGACATGACTTCACCTCACAGGTTATCGGAGAATAGGGTGTACTCGATTTGCATTGTAACTTCATCGTGGTTTTTTCTCAAATCACCGCGTATAGCGGGACGTGCTATAATACCAGCACGCACCACCTGATCGAGCGAGGCGATAACATGCGTGTCTCTATCAACCTGACCTTTGAACAGATCGCGCAGGCCATTCAGAAGTTGAAGCCGGGCGAACAAGAGACGTTGGCAATCATGCTTGATCCGTCGCTGCACCGGAAGATCGACGCCCGCCGCAGGCTGCTGGCCCGTGAGCGTAAGCAGCGCAGACTGCTGACTGAGCAACAACTCTTTGAGAAGTAAGCATGTATCGTGTTGAGGCGGTCAGCGCAGTCAAGAAAGATATGCGTAAATTGCCGCGCGCGGTAACGACGCTTCTCGAACACAAATATTTTCCTGCTCTAAAACTAAATCCTCGCGTGGGTGAACCTCTCCATCAAGAATTTAAGGGCCTCTGGTCCTATCACTTTTCTCATCTCTCCACACAGTATCGCATTGTCTACGAAATCGATGAAGTCGAGCCGGTCATTTATGTGCTGTTGATCGGCACGCGCGAGAATCTCTACGACCGGCTGCGTCGGCGAGTTCGCTGATTTGCTATGAATGACTACACTGCCTTTGCTGAACTCTACGATCTTTTCTACGCCGACTTCGACGCCGATATTCCAATGTACGCCGGTTTTGCCGAACGGACCGGCGAGCCGATCCTGGAGATCGGATCGGGCACGGGCCGGGTGGCGTTGGCGCTGGCCGAAGAAGGACAGCGCATCATTGGGCTTGAAATATCGCAGGCGATGCGGTCGATCGCGCAGCGCAAAATCGACGAGGCCGGGGTGAGCGATCAAGTGACGCTGATTGCCGGCGACATGCGGGATTTCAAAACCGACGAATACTTTGGATTGGCGATCGTGCCAATCAACACCTTCTTGCACAACCTCACGCTTGAGGATCAGCTGGCGACGTTGTCGAGCATCAAAAAGCAGCTGAAGCCCGGCGGCTTGCTGGTCATGGATTGCTTCAACCCCGATCCAGCGCAGGCGGCGGACGATCGGCGGCTGATCGTTCAGCGCAGCGTGAACGATCGAGCCACCGGACAGACGGCACTGCTGCTGCTGTCGCGGGCAACCGATTGGGGCAATCAATTGCAAGAGATCACCTATCTCGTCGATCGGCCCGATGCGCAGGGCCGCATTCAGCGCACGGTCTTTCCGGCCTCGTTTCGATTCATCTTTCGCCATGAAATGCAAGTGCTGCTGAAACTGGGCGGCTTTGACTTGAAGGAAGTTTACGGCTCGTATGAACTTGATCCGTTTGAGACGGGCAGCGATAAAATGATTGTCGTTGCCTCGCCGGCGTAGAATAAAGGAGGCGGCATGGCTAACCTCAATGTTTCGATCGAATACTGCGCGCAGTGAGGGTATACCGAACGCGCCGTCAGGTTGACGGCCGAAATGCTCAAAGATTTTGAACATGAGATTGCTGAATGGAAGTTGATCCCGTCGCGGGGCGGCGTGTTTGAAGTGACCGTCGATGGCGAGCTGGTTTTCTCAAAGAAACAGTTGGGCCGCCATGCCGAAGTCGACGAGATTCGGAAATTGATTCAAGCGAAATTGTGATCGGGCCGCCGCGTATCACTGGCCGGTCACAACGGCGACCCCCACCAAGCCCGGCTCCGGAATGCACGGACAAGCCCGGCGTGAGCTCGGCTATCAAAATGTCGTCAGGGCAGGGCAGGCTGGCGCGCAGTTGCTTCTCAAATTGCCGGGCGTCCTCCAGCGCGTTGACGTGCACGATTGCCATGCGTTCAGTAGGTCGATGGTCCATGGCTTGTGCCGTCAATTCGATCACGCGTGACCACGCCTTCTTCTGGGTTCGAACGCGCTCCAGCAAATCCAGCTTGCCATCGCGGATACTGAGGATCGGTTTGATGCTGAGCAGCCCGGCCATACCGGCCGCGATGGATCCCACACGCCCGCTCATCGCCAGATATTTGAGGGTGGACAGGGCCGCATACAGATGAACACGTCGACCCACATTGAGGGCTTGCTCGATACATTCGTCTTTGGAAGCGCCGGCCTGGGCCGCTTCGGCGGCGGCCAGAGCCATGAAGCCCTGCCCAAGCGACAGGCTGCGGGAATCGATGACGCTGATGTCGCGATCATGCAGCAGTTCGCGGGCAGTGTTGGCTGCGCCGAATGTGGCGCTAACTTCGCTGCTGACACAGATGCAGATGACAGACTGCGCGCCGCTATCGAAGGCGGCTTGATAAGCTTCAACGAATTGGCCGGGTGAGGGGGCTGAGGTCGTCGGCAAGGAGCCTTCCCGATCGACTCGCGCGAAGAGTTGGGCGTCGTCGATGTCGAAGCCCGCCCGAAAAGACGCGGTTCCGAATTGAATGATGATCGGCACCTGCCGAATATGGTAGCGTTCGGCCGCGCTGGCCGGCAAACTACAATCGGTATCAACGACGATGGCAATCGGTGGCATGCTATCTCCCGGTATCAAAGACAACCTGCTATTTCAGCATCAACGGCAGAAAAAATATAAACTGTTCTTTGAGAATGGCGATCATTGGACTGCCATCGATATTTGGCATGGGATCAAGGCCCAGGGCTTTAGCCATGGTGGGCGCCACATCGATCAACCGCGTAGCGAACGGGGCGGCAGGCTTGATGTCCGGCCCGGCTGCGAGAAAGATACCGTACATGGTCGGCTGGGAAGGTGCGTAGCCGTGCGTCCCGCCATACGACAGTGCCGAGGTAAGCGGGCCGCTATCCGTTGCTCCGCTGATGTAACTACTCAGCCTGCGTCACACCGCACTGCACGCAGTGGGTGCAAGTGTTGCGAGCGCTTGCCCATACCCGGCGCAGTGCGCCGGTGGGCCGCCAGG
>JADGQE010000373.1 GCA_017882055.1 Thermoflexales bacterium | reverse complement strand
GATCCCAAACATGGCAAACGCAACGTCGTGTTAGCGATGCTGGCCTTGCTGGCCGCCGGGTACACGAAGCAACTTTCTGTTGCAACGGTGGCCGCCGTATTGGCCTTTTTGTTGCTGCGTTCGCCCAGGAAATCGATCGTCGCCGGGCTGGGACTTGCCGTCGTCGCCGGCGGTATCTTCGTCTGGATGAATGTTGCCACCGACGGTCAATGGTTCCTCAACACGATCACGGCTAATGCGAATGCGTATGACTATCGGCAGGCCCTGCAGTTGTACGGCCAGTTCTTCAGCCTGCATTTCTGGATCGCGGCACTGGCGATCGGTTACAGCGTTTACGAATTGTACTGGGATCGTCTTTCGGCTTACACCGTCTGGTTCGTATTTGCATTCGCCAACTCGGCTTTATCGGGCAAATGGGGCGCAGGCGAGTCATACTTCGCTACGGCCGTTGTCGCCGCGTGTGTGCTGTCGGGCCTGGCTATCGGCAAAATCAAAGAGCATTTGCCGCAGCGATTTCCGCGCATGGCGATGATCGTGGGCGTGCTGATTCCATTGCTCTACCTCGCGCAAGCCTGGGGCGTGCGCCATCTGCCCACCGATGGTCCGGTCTTCGGAACAGTGGCTGATTTGATGGGCGTTGGGCGTGGCGCCTCAGTGTACGCCGGTTATCCGTATTACGATGCCATCGGCTACACACAAGTCGGTCATCTTCCGACAGATGATGATACAGTGGCAGGCGACAAGATTGCACAGATGATTCGAGCCAGCAACCTGCCCGCATTGACTGAAGAAGCGATGTTGGCCCTGCGCGCCGGTCAACCCGTCGTCACCAACCCGACGCAGCTGCTCAATCTATGGAACAGCGACGCGCTCGATCCCACGGAACTCATCGCCGCGATCGATCGGCAGGCGTTTGGCCTGGTCGTATTCCGTGCACAGTTCTATCCGCCGCCTGTGCTGCAAGCGATCGGTGCGCGTTACGCGCCGGTCACCGATGTGACGATGAACGGCTTTCAGTATCGCATCCTTGCGCCGCGCCGCGATTACGGCGCGGGCTGTGACGAAGCACGCTTCTATGGATCGATCGCCAGGATCAAAACGCTTGCGCCAGTCGGCGGCTTCATCCGCATTGCCAGCCGCGACACTCGGCCCACCGGCTGGGCCGGTCCGAGCGGCGTTTCCGAACTGGATTATCGTGTCGGCGATCCAAAGACTTCACGTAAGCCGATTTATCAATTGTGGATCGCGCCGCTTAACTGGCAAGGCCAGCCTCCGGCAAACGGGGCGGGGGCGATCCGCTTAGGTCAAAACCAGTGCTTCCAGTTTTTCGACGCGGTTGACGATGCCCAGGGCGTCTGGCCCAATGCACGCGCGTCCATCGTCGAAACTCTTGGTATAATGCCGTGACAACATGCTGCGTGTGGCGTGGTGCGTGTCGCCTGATCCCTGATTAACTGATCCCTACTCAACCGACCATGCTCAAACCACTCAATCCCTTCCAGATTAAACTACCTGAGTTCGAAGGTCCGCTCGATCTGCTGTTGTATCTGATCGAACGCGAGGAACTCGACATCACCAAAGTCTCGCTGGCACAGGTCACCGGCAGTTATCTGGAATACATCCATTTGCTGGAAAAGTTGCAGGTCGATCAGGTGGCGGACTTTCTAGTGGTAGCGGCCAAACTGCTCTTGATCAAGAGCGAAGCCCTGCTGCCACGTCCGCCCGAAGTTCGATCTGAAAGCGAAGAGGATGTCGGCGATGATCTGGTGCGGCAGTTGCTGTTGTACAAGCAATACAAAGAAACTGCGCGCGTGCTGGGTGAGCGCGAGGCCGCCGGCCTGCATACGTATGTACGCGTCGCGCCGCCGCCCAAGATCGACGCCAAACTCGATCTGTCCAACATTACGATCGACATGCTGTTGACAGCCGTCCGCAACGCGCTGGAGATTGAAAAGCCGGGGCCGCTGGTTGGAACCGTCGTCAAGCCGTTTACGCTGACCATTCGCGAGCAAATGAGTTTGATCGAGCGCATTTTGCAGACGCGGCCGCACATCAGCTTCAAGCGGATGCTGCGCAACGCGCGCCATCGCGTCGAGATCATCGTCACGTTTCTGGCCGTGCTGGAACTGCTGCGGCGCCGCCGCGTCGAAGTGCAGCAGGATCTCATGTTTGGCGATATACTGATTCTGCCATTGGAAGAGCCGCCTTCGACCGGCGAAGGTACAACCGAAGACATCGAAGAAGAATCAGAGTTCGAGATTCCGAAAGCGCAAGCCGAGCAGCCGGCAGAGGAATTTGAATTTAGTCCAGAGATAGACGCAAATGTTTCTGACTCAGCAGGTGAGCCAGGTACCGACGATGATCAGTCACCGACTCGTTGATTCGTTGACGAAGCACTGCGCCGCATGTGTTTGTGATAGTTTCGCTGACGCCACAGCCCGATCACCACGCCGATCAGCGCCCCGGCCATATCCAGGCCAACCGTCCATAATTCACCATTGCGGCCTTTGACGAAAGTCTGATGCCATTCGTCGCTGAGACCGTATACTGCCGCAACGATCAGCGTCAGCACAATTTCGCGCCAGCCAAAGGCTTGACCATTCTTCAAAGCGCGCAGCAGCAGCAAGGCGAGAATAGCGTACTCGCTCAAATGCCCCACCCAGTGCATCAACTGATCAAGCGTGCCACGATCGACGCTGGGCAAAGTCCCAATCGATGATCCCATAAAGATGACGATCAGCCAGGCCGCCACCGGCCCCCAGCGCCATAACCGTTTTCGCATTCTTATCCGCCTGTTCACCACGAAGGCACCAGGACACACAACCAGATTTTTAGAGACTCAGTAGATCCAAATTCCAAGCGGAGGCGGCTCCCACGCCGCCGAATTTGCGGGCATGGGAGCCCGCACGGCTGGCAAAATTGGATCTACTGAGACTGCGTGCCCTGGTGGTTAGACAACACCTTGATAGATTTGCTCGACCGATTCAACCAGCCGGTTCCAGTCAAATCGTTCACGTATGTCATTGGCCGCATGGCTGCTGAATCGATGGCGTTGATCCGGATCACGCAGTAACTTGATCACGGCCTCGCTCATCGCCGGAACATCACCGCCGGGGACCAGCCAGCCCGTTTCGTTGTGGCGGATGTATTCGGTGTTCTGCCCGACCGCATCGGCCACCACCGGCACACCGGCGGCCAACAAATCCGTCAATTTGACCGAGCACTTCGTGCGATTGATCAACGTATCGTCGAAAGGCTGAATCGCCACGCCGGCGCGCGCGAACAGAGCCGGCAAGGCCGCTGGATCGACCCAGCCGGTATACTCAATCCGATCTTTCAGTCCAATCGATTCAGCCAGTTGCAACAATCGCTGTTCTTCGCCGAAGAAACCTTTGCCGACTACCAACAAGCGTGCTTCCGGCACTTGTTCAATCACGCGGCGCAGTACCTCAATCACACGCTCAACCTTGAATTCAAAAAAACGGGTGTAGAGCAGAATACAGGAGCCAGGAGTTAGAATTCTGGATTCTGGATTCTGGATTCTGGACTCTGTAATTCCATTCGGCACATACGTCACTCGCTCTCGCCTCACCCCCATCGACCAGACGATCGACTGCAAAGTACGGCTGGCGACGGTCAAACCATCGTTGTGTGTTAAGCCCCAGCGTTCCTGCCAGGCAAACATTCGCTTCTGTGACCACGAGTATTTTTCGAGATCATTCCAGCCGCCCGCGCCTTCCCAATCGTCGGCATCGACAATCAAACGCGCTTTCACCAAACCTGCACGTTTCATCTGCCACAGTTGCCACGCCGATAAGCCCGCATACGATTTTGGCTTGAAGCAATGAATGACATCCGGCTGAAACGCCAGGGCACGCCGGACCAATCGGCGCATTGTGTTGATGTGGAACAGCAGCGGCCACGATCGGGGCAACGCAATGTTCTCGACCTGCACACCCGCATCATCAAGCGATCGGCCCGCATCCTGCGGAAAATCCCAGGGCGGCAGAATCATCGTCACGGCATGTCCGCGCTT
>JADGQE010000372.1 GCA_017882055.1 Thermoflexales bacterium | reverse complement strand
AAACTCAAAACATTCCAGATACGTCGACGGTTGGCCGACGCCGACGTTCATGTCGCGGCAGCCGATCCATTTTGCGCCGGGTGCCATGCCGATTTGGTTCGATCCGCCGTCAGAGCCAATGGCCGTGCCTATCGTGTGTGTGCCGTGGCCGTAATCATCACAGGGCACTGGTGACTGAAACCCACATGAGTTTGTGCCGTGCGTGTTCGTGTAGATGCTGTCATGCCAGTTGTAATCGTGTGAAGCCGCGCTGCCGTTCCAACCGCGATACTGCGTGATGAGCGCCGGATGATTCCATTGATAGCCGGTGTCCTGTCCGCCGACCACGATACCCTGACCGGTGAAGCCCAAAGCCCATACGTCGGGCGCGTGGGAGTAAGTGATATTAGGTTCGACGCTATCGACAACATTGGGTTGACGAAGTTGCCGCGAAATCTGCGGCAATGGCAGGGCATTCTGGATGGCTGGATTGCCTTCGATGCGCGCCACGTCCGATCGGGCGGCCAGGGTCTGCACTAAATCGCGATTGCCCTTCACCCAGATCGCATTGACGATATAAAACGATCGATACTCCGCGTGCTGCGCTTCGAGCCACTCCCTCAGCGGCTTTTGCGTCGATTGGGCTTTGGCCCACAACGCGTCGCGCACGAAGCGGCCCTTTTCGGCTTTGGTAGGTAGTGCGTCGGCGCTGCTCAGATCGGCCTGATCGGCCAATACCACCAGGAACTCGGCCTGTGCGCCGCCGGACGTTTGATCGATGACCCAGCGTGCGATTTTGCCTGAAGCCGGCGGCGGCTCGATCGAGCTGGCCTGGCCGATCGAGACAACCGCGGCGATCAGGCTGAGACTCGTCAATAAGGTGAGGAGAATGGATCTTCTCATGTCACTATTGTAGCAGCTTTCGAGCCGCTGCTGATAGGCCAAAAAACAGGCAAAATCGGCCAAAATTTGACATTCTGGCCTCAAATGTGCTACCCTTAAGCCCGGTTGAAGGAGTGAATATGCATCGCGAACGAATTTCAGACGATATTTACGTATTTACGAGCGGCCTTTACGCACAAGTGACCGCGGGGGCGATCGTGACCAGCGCCGGCACGATCGTGATTGATACGCTGCCGTTTCCGAACGAAACCCGGCAGGTGATCGACTATCTCGAACGCCGGTCGCCGGCGGGCATCAAGTTCGTCATCTACACGCACTACCACGCCGATCACACCTATGGCGGCTATCTATTCCGTGACGCGCAGGTGATTGCCCATGAGCTCTGCCGTGACTTGTTGATGACGCGCGGCGAAGCGGGCTTGCAGGTGGCGCGCGCCCAGAATCCCAGCCTGGTTGAAGTGGAAATGCGCCTGCCGGATATTGTCTTCACGGGCGAGATGACCCTGCGGCTGGGCGGCAAGACGATTGTGCTGACCCATGCGCCGGGCCACACGCCCGATTTGATCACGGCCTACGTCAAAGAGGACAAGATTCTGTTTGCCTCAGATACCATCATGCCGGTGCCGTATATTGTCGATGGCGACGCTGCCGGGATGTCGACTTCGCTCACGTCGCTGAAGAGTCTGGCGCTGGAAAACGTGGTGCAAGGCCACGGGGAGATCGTGCTGCGCGGCGAAATCAGCGAGGCGATCAACAACAGTCTCAACTATTTGGAGAAGATGCAGGGTGCGGTGGCCACCGCGTTGTCGCTCGATCAATCGCGTGATGACATGCTCCGCGAGTACGACATCGAATCGTGCGGCCGGCCTCGCATTGCCCTCAACGGCCTGGTCCAGCAGCTCCATACCGCCAATCTCATCACCACTTACGATCGGATGAGCACGGAGCGCACCTCGCGCGAAAGTGCTTCGGCGCGCTCCCAGCCTGCCTCGAAGGCCCGCAGCGTGTCAAAGCCCGCTGCCGCCAAGAAGGCGACGGTCGCCAGGAAACCAGCGGCCGCCAGGAAACCAGCGACTGCCAGGAAACCAACGGCTGCCAAGAAGTCGGCGTCCGCCAGAAAGCCAGCCCGTGCCCACTCTCGATCGGCCTCGGTCCGACCCCGCCGCAAGTAACACATTGTGTTGTGCGTCCCTGCTTGACACCCCCATGTCGATGTGGCATAATCTCGCCCACTGACATTGATGGAAACGAGTAAGCCTGTCTAGCAGCATCAGCGATCGCGGGATAGTGTGAGCCGTGAGCCAGCGGCAGGTTGAAAATCCTTCCGGAGTCGGCAACCGAAAGTGTGCACAGCACACGTAGCATGTGCAGCACGCGACGTAGGCTTGCCCGGAATCGTCAACCGTTAACCTGACGCAGCGATAGTCGTGTCGCTGACCAAGTGCTCATGAACCTTCGCAAGGTTGAGATGGGAAGCAGGGTGGTACCACGGGAGCGATCGGCTCTCGTCCCTCACACGGACGGGGCCGTTTTTATTTTGGATTGCTGAACGCTGAATGCTGATTTCGGATGGTTGTTCAGCCTGGGAGGCGCGCAATGACTGAAGCCCTATATCACACCGATGCTTATCTCAAGGAATTCGATGCGACGGTAGTCGCTGTCGATGGCAATCAGGTCGCGCTGGATCGAACCGCGTTTTATCCCGGCGGCGGTGGTCAACCGAATGATGTCGGCTGGCTATTGGCCGGCGATCAAAACTGGGTCGTGACGAAAGTTGGCAAGCAGGGCATTGACGTGTGGCATGCGGTCGAAGGTACGCCGCCCGCCGTTGGGACACTCGTGCGAGGCAAGATCGACTGGGATCGGCGCTACAAGTTGATGCGCACGCACACCGCGATGCACATCCTGTGCGGGGTGATCTTCCGCGATTACGGTGCGAGCGTGACCGGCGGCAACATGGAACCGCTGAAAGGCCGCATGGACTTTGAATTTGAAACGATGCGGCAGGAGTTTGTCAAACAGATCGAAGAGAAGATCAACATCGAGATTGCGAATGCGCGGCCTACGCACGTCAAGATTCTGCCGCGCGAAGCAGCCTTCCAGATCCCGGATCTGATCCGCACCAAGATCAATTTGCTGCCGGAGGGCATCACCGAAATTCGCACCATTGAAATCGAAGGACTCGACTTGCAGGCTGATGGCGGCACGCACGTCGCCAACACATCAGAGGTTGGTCACATCCGTGTGACTAATTACAAAAGCAAGGGCAAGATCAACAAACGCATCGAAGTGGCGATTGAGTAGCCGGCGGAGTGGGGCACATGCTTCGACCCCTTAAACGCGTATCGCGCAGCATCGATCGGACGCGCAAAGAATATCCGCGCTCGATCTGGACCATGACCGGCGGAACGTTCATCGGCTTCGGCATCGGGCCGGTGATTGCGGGCGGCCTGTTCGATGTGGGCCTGGGCCGCTGGATCTGGATCGGCTCGCTGATCCTGGGCTTGATCGTTGCAATGGGCTTTCGTTCTTTCGGGCCGAGGTTACGCGCGCGGGAAGCGCTGATTGAGGCATAGCGGGCAGGCGAATGGAATTCGCGCCTGCTGAGCGTTCCGCTGATCGCCCACCTGCGTGGGCGCAACATCCGTCGGCGTAGGCCGACGATCGGCTCTAGCCCATGAGGCGCGACCCTTGCACTGCCCGCAAGGGCAAGTGTTTCAATCGCCAGTATCCTAAACGCAATGGGCCGTCGGGCCGGCGAATAAATTCGCGCCTGCTGAGCCATTCGGCTGAACGTCCATCTACATGGACGCAAAACATCACCCGTCGGCGCAGGCCGACGATCGGCTCTGCCCATGAGGCGCGATTTTCAATCACCTGTCGTACCAATGATAATTGGGTGACATAGCTCGTCAAATGGTGAAGCAAAACGTGGTAAAACGGAAAAGGCCGTTAAGACTGTTGGCGATCGGGCTGTTGTTAATTGCGAGTTGTATGCTTGGCGTCTTTGTTAGTTGCCCGCTTTCCTTTCCAAATAGAGATGCTCCTTAACAATCATGTGCTTACCGAACATGAAGAGGCATATCGCCAACTACAACATCCGACGGGCACAGCGGTAGTCGCAACACTTAGCAAAGTCGGTCTCATTGTGGATGGCGGGAAT
>JADGQE010000371.1 GCA_017882055.1 Thermoflexales bacterium | reverse complement strand
TCACATCGGCGCCCAGTAATTTGATCCGATCGCCGAATACGGTATCGAGCAGCAGCTGCGGCGCAGGCGTGGAAGCGAGTGGCGCCGATCGTGCATACGCCGGAGCGATGGTCGTGAACGGCGTCAGCGTAGCAATAGCAAACATGAAAATCGAAATCGCCAACGTGATCGATCGAGCCAGGCGCGAAGTAGCCAGCGTCGCCAGGCCCAGCACAAAAAAGATCGACCACATCGAGATGGCCGAAAAGACCAGCCGGCCCTGCGATGACCACGTCGTCGTCGCCCACGGGATCAACGCCACGACAATGACGATACCAAACAGACCGACAATGAACAACGGTGCACGGCCTTGAAGGTAGTCGCGCAATTCGTAGGCAAAGTCGCGCCAACCATGGATCGGATCTTCGCGGAACCATTGAACCGTCATGCGCACCAGATAAACGCTAGCACCAATGAAAGCCGCAATCGCCAGGGCATTCAACACGTGGTATACCCAATTGTCCAACGGCACGTTCACGCCACCGAATAGCCCCCAATACGATAGCATGAAGCCCCAGCGTTCGCCCCACAACTGAGCCAGTGTGGCAGGTGCAAGCCGTTTGCCCAGCACGGCAATAAAAACATTAAGGCCGGTCGGGTCACCGTACAGTTGAATGTTACGCACGTACCACCAACCCGCAATCACCAGCACCGGCACCGCTGTGGCAATTCCGCCTGCAAAAAACTCGGCCCACGATCTTTTGCGCCAGGCGACGCTGATGACCACGAGTGCCGCCAAAGGCAGCAGACCCAGCGCGCTCGTCTTGGTCAACGCGCCTAAGCCCAACACAATGCCCAATGGCAACCAGCGGCCTAATAACCTTCCGACGCCTGGCGGCCCACCAGCGCGTAGCACTGGATATGGGCAGGATTCGGAACCTTCGGAAGACTGCCGGAGCCGCTTCACCATCAACAGCAGCGCCAACGAGCAAAGCAGCATCGTCAGGTTGTCGTTGTTGACAGCACTACTAATGAAGATAAACATCGGCGTGAAGGCATTGACCGCCGCCGCGCCGAGCGCCAGCCATTCTTTATCGGGGAACAATTCCAGCGCGATGCGATAGGTCAGCCAAACCGTGATCGCCCCCATCAACACCGAGAGGAAGCGAATCAGATGAACGGCCAGCACCGTGCCGCGCCACGGAAAAGACTCCCGCGTTGGATCGTGAACGACGAGGTTGATGTTGCCATCCGTTGTGATCACGCCCGGCTCAACGTGTGGGTTCTGGATCCGCATTTGCATCAGGTCGCTCGTATCGATCCAGAAAGTGGCCCAGCCCGTCAAGTAGTAATACAGCGGCGGCTGGCTCGCTTCCTGTTTCCACGGCCCGACGTTCTTCACATCCTGCACCGGCAGCGGATTGCCTTTTGACAGCCACTGCACCAACGGGTAATGCCACAGCTCATCGGACGCTTCGAAGATCGGCGTGACGACGCTGTAAATCGACGCCAGCAAAATGAAGGCCAGCAGTATCCACCGAATCGTGAAGAAACGCCGCGCGACATGCGCCATCGAGTTGTTCAACTTCTCATCCTAAACACCCTTGCGCTCCATCAATCCAGGCTGGAGGACGGCAAGCGGATCTCTTCATGATAGGCACGCTCGACATTGACCGACCAGACGTCGTGCTGCCCCAGGCCCATCAAATTCTTCACGGCCAGCATCGCCGTCAACATCGAATGGTCTTGATTGTTATACATGTGCAAACCGTTGCGGCCCACCGTCTGCAGGTTGGGGATCGAATCGAGGAAGCCGCGAATCCGTTCGAGATAGACTTCATAGTCGCCGGTATATACCGGATAAGCCTTGGGCTGCCGCACGACCACACCGTCTTCGACATCGGCCGCGCTGGCCAGCCCCATCCGATCGAGCTCGCGCGTGGCCAACTGGATCAGGTCAACATCGCTCATGCTCCACAACTCGTCACCTTCGAGGCAAAAATATTCCAGCCCCAAAAACGTCTTATGGACATCAGCCACCATCTCCGGACTCCAGTTTTTGAAGTTCTGGATGCGGCCGACTTTCACTTCGGGCGCATGGATATAGATCCAATTATCGGGAAACAAGTTAGCTTGATCGATGATCAGCCCGACCGTCAGAAAGTCGCGGTACGTGAGCCGCGCCGCGCCGTTGCGCACATCCTCCGGTGCGGGCGGATCGAGCCTGGCGATCAGTTCGCTGATCGGCATCGTCGAGATCACGGCATCGGCCTCGATCGTTTCTTCGATCCCATGGTGCCTCGCCACCACGCCATAGACTTGGCCTGATCGATGCAGTACCTTAATGACCTCGGTCTCCAGGCGCACTTCGCCGCCGCGCGCTTCGACGATCTGCTGCGTGCGCTCCCACAACATGCCCGGCCCCAGACGCGGATAGTTAAACTGTTCGATCAGCGATTTGACATTCTTTGCGCCGCGCTGGCCGAAGATCGCGTTCCACACCGCGCGCGGCAGCGAGAGGCCCTGAATGCGTTGCGCCGCCCACTGGGCGCTCAGCTGGGTGCACGGTATGCCCCACACTTTCTCGGTGTACGTTTTGAAGAAGATGCGATACAGGCGGCGGCCAAAGCGGTTGGACACCCACTCTTCGAAGTTGTTCTCTTGTCGATAAGGGAACAACTTCGATTGGAAGTAGCTGAGTAAAATGATGCTGCTCCGCGCCAGGCCGAGTTTCGACAGGGCGTCGACGAAGCGCAGCGGATACAGGATGAATTTGCGATCGTAATAGATGCGGCTGAGGCGCGGGCGAACCAAAAAATCATCACCCAGCACTGCCTGCCACATCGCTTCGACTTCGGTCACTTTCGTGAAGAAGCGATGCCCGCCGATGTCCATGCGATAACCTTTGTAGACTTCGGTGCGGGCGATGCCGCCCACGCGCGAGCCCATTTCAAACACGCTGGGCTTCACGCCGGCCTTGATCAATTCATACGCTGCCGTCAAACCCGCCGGCCCGGCGCCAATAACAACCACGTTCCTTAACAACATCCACTCTCCCAATTTCTGATGGTTGACACTTGCACCGCGCTACCGCGAAGCGTGCAGTGCAGGTGTTGCAGATTGCTGATCGGGTACATCAAAAATCAGAAATCAGCAATCACAAATTCAGTGTTGTTGGTGCCATCGATCGCTAAGCGCTCGCCCGTGTCGAGGCGGTATAAACCGACCGAGACACGCTTGATGACCAGGTCAATCACTGCGGGCAACGGATGTCCATCCTCGATCCGCTCGCCCGTCGCCCAGGCCGAAGTCGGATACGTTCCCCCGCGCGGCTGAGCGTCCGATGTAAATGCGTCACCTCGCGCGTCGGTGACATGCACGAAGACAGTGTAATCGACGTTAGTCGGCTTCAATGATTCCCAGCATAAAACCACGCGGGCCGGTACACCCACGACCGTACTTTGCTCGATCCGATAACCCGCCAGTTTGAGGCTGCCGCCATAGGTGACATCCGCCTTCACAGGCTGATCGCAGGTTGTTGCCGCGCGCACGATCACGCGCCCCAACCCGATCGTTTCGCCCGCCGCTGAAGGAATTAGCTGCGCCGTATCGCCGCGCACGCCAAGTTGAAGCGCGCCCACGGCCGAAGCCGCCGCGGTGGTTGTCAACTTCAAGCGCGTCTCCACGATTTCATTGGGCTGCCACGCCCAACTGGGGTAGGCGTCCGTGCCTAATACACCTTCACTGCGCCCCAACGACGTGCCAGATTCGATCATCGAGAGGACAGCCACAGCGTGCAACGATCGTTGATCGGATGGATCAGCCAGTTGCGCTCGACGCCAATACGTGTCCAACGCGATCGATTCGCCGGTCTGCACTTGATCGGCTCCAAGCCGATACCCGATTAGCTCGACATCGCCGAAGCGTGTCGAGATCTGCGTTGCATCGCCGGGCAGCCCTGAAACAATCGGAGGCGCATACGCCGGCTGAATGATCGCGAACGGCGCGAGGATCGCCGTCGCCCCGATGATGGCCATTGCCCCACCCATCGCCACTCGTGAGAGACGCGCCCACGCCGACA
>JADGQE010000053.1 GCA_017882055.1 Thermoflexales bacterium | reverse complement strand
CTGAAAACCGAACAGTGGCCCACATTAGGCGAGCAACGCGATCGATACAAAGTATCACGTGGCGAAGAAGGAAGCAAATTTGCATTGACTGCGCACGCTTCTGGCAGCTTCTATATGGTCATTCCAGAAAATGTTGAGCGTTACTCTGTTGATGAGGGAATGCGGATAGCTGGCTCAACTCTCACCGCGACAAAAGTGCAATCGCTTTATAGTCATCCCAAGATCTGGATCATTCGAATCCAGAAGATGCGTTGGAGACAAAGGATAGTCTGCGCTTTTGATAATAGAAGAAATTCAGCGGGAATGAAAACACTCCAGATTGTTGTTTCGCCACAAGACGATGAATCTGCCCTGAAGTATCTATCGGCAATTCTGTCATCGAAGTTAATGAATTTTTGGTGCATAAATTACTTGGCGGATGATATGAATCAAACTTATCTTGAACGTCTTCCCATCCGCACCATCGACTTCACCAACGCCGCCGACAAAGCCGCGCATGATCGCATCGTCACGTTGGTCAGCACCATGCTGCAACTGCACCCGCGTCTCGCCGCGGCCAACACCACGCATGACCGCGAGATGATTCAGCGCCAGATCGATGCGACAGATCGGGCGATCGATCAATTGGTGTATCAGCTGTACGGGTTGACGGCGGAGGAGATCAAGATTGTGGAAGGAAGTTGACCCCCTCCCAGCCTCCCCCGTCTTTGACAGGGGAGGCGCGTGATCTTCCTCCCACTGTCGATGGTTGTAAGCGAAGCGACATCGACGGGGGGAGGTCAGGAGGGGGCTGCAGGGCTATTTCCCTCTCTACTTGATTCATGCTATAACATTTGCACTTGATGCTTCAAAAGTTGCTACGTCTCTCCCAATGCCTGCTACCAACGTAGCAACTTTCAAGTAATGGGTAGCAATCTTTGAGTAAAGGGTAGCAGCCTTCAAGTAATCCGTAGTAACCTTTGAGTAACTGGTAGCAATCATTGAGTACCCGGTAGCAATTCTTGAGTAACCCGTAGCAATCACTGAGTAACCGGTAGCAACTCTTGAGTAACCCGTAGCAACCTTTCAGCGAGCGACAGTAATTACTCAGCCTGCGTCACACCGCACTGCACGCAGTGGGTGCAAGTGTTGCGAGCGTTTGCCCATGTCCCACTCCGCACAGCAGCAGGGCAGGCCAACGCTCCTCGCAGTGACGGCTGGGTAGTAACCAAAGGAGAACAAAATGGTCTCAGATCAGGATTTCCAACAACTACGTAGTCGCATGATACACCTCGAAGGTCAAGTCGAGTTTTTATACAAACATCTCGGCGTCACGTTTGTGCCTGAGGCAGCCCCTGGCGATGACCCAAGAATCATCGAGCTGATCCAAAAAGGTAAAAAGATAGACGCGATTAAGATCTATCGTGACCTGACCAATGCCGGTTTGGCCGACGCCAAGCAAGCAGTGGAAGAAATACAGCGCCGGCTCGGACTCTAGAAGCGAGTTGGCAGACCAATACCCTCCTCGCGGGCGGTTCAACCGCGAGGACGCGGTTGGAGAGCCGCAGTTGTTGGAGAAGATTGGCGTCACGGTGCGCACGGGCGCGGCGAGGGCCGATGGGGAATGCTGGCGGCCTGATGGTTTTGCCTGAACCAGGCGATACGCTTTTGAGCGACTTCCGCTTCAATCGCCCGACAGGTCTGTCGCTTCAATCGCTCAATATGCTGTTTAACTTTCAAATCAAACTTATCTTGCAGTCATTGCTCGCGCAATGATGTGGCGATGAACGACCATACCAGGCTGATGCCTGGCTGGACGTTTACGGGAGGGAATACATTCCTCAATGGCAGGGAACCCAAAGAAAAAGGGGACGGATACGCGTCGCGTCGTCCGTCCCCTCGTACTGATTACTCGTTACTGACTACTAACCACTGACTACTGACTACTAATCACTGCTTACAACTTAATCTCGGCCTCGACCATCTTGTCGTCGACGGGGGCCAGCGTAAAGCCCAGCTGCTTGCAGATGCGCTGCATCCCCTCGTTCTCCAGCGCCATGACCGCAGTAACGCGTTCCAGTTTTTCGCTGCGGGCTACGTCCAGCACATGCTTCAGCAATTCCGTGCCGATGCCGCGTCCCTGGAAGCGATCGTTGATGAGCATCGTAAACTTGCCTTCGGGCCGGCCATGCACTTTGCTCAAGCGCGCGATGCCCATGATTTCCGGCACGCCGTCGCAGTCCGGGCACTCGGCCACCAGCGCCATCTCGCGATCGTAATCGATGAAGCACAGCCGCGCCAAACGCTGATGGGCTACGCGCTCATCGTATTGCAGGTTGGTCAAATAGCGCAGGTAGACGCTGCGATCAGATAACGTCTCATGGAACTTGACGAGCAGCGGCTCGTCCTCAGGCCGGATGGGGCGGATGTTGACCGCGGTGCCATCTTTCATGGCCCAGGTCGTCACGTAGCGATTCGGGTACGGGCGAATGGCCAGGCGCGGCAGCTCCCCTTCTTTCACGTCGAGGCCGTGCACGACGACGCGCGCGTCGAGCGCGATCAAGCGCTCGGGCGAAGCGAGCAGGGGATTGATATCGATCTCTTTGATCCAGCGCTGCTCGGCCACGAGTTGGCTGAAGCGCACCAGCAGTTGTTCGAGCGCGGCCAGATCGATCGGCTTGCGGCCACGCACGCCCTTCAACGCCTTATAGATCAAGGTCTGCTCCATCATGCGCCGCGCCGTCGTCGAGGTGAGCGGCGGCAGCGCTAACGATCGATCCTTGTAGACTTCGACCAGCTGCCCGCCCGAACCGAACAACAGCACCGGCCCGAACTGCGGATCGATGCTGGCGCCGAGGATGACTTCATAGCCTTCGAGTTTGATCATCGGCTGCACCGTCACGCCCTGAAAGTGTTCCTTGCCGACCTTCTCCGCGACCGATTTTTCGATCGTGCGATATGCGGCCACGACCGCCTCGGCGTCTTTCAAATTCAACTGCACGCCGCCGACATCGGTCTTGTGCGTGATCGTCTCGGAGTAAATTTTCAGCACGACCGGGTAGCCGATCTCGTTGGCGGCCTGGATGGCCTTGCTCTCCGTCGGAGCGATACGCGTCTCGACGATGGGCAGGCCGTAGGCCGCCAACAGCTGCTTCGACTCGAACTCGGTGAGGATGGTGCGGCCCGACTGGCGCACCGCTTGAATCATCTCGTTGGCTTTGGCCCGATCGGGCGCGATCGTGGCGGCCAGGGTCGGCGTCTCGTAAATGCCTTGCAAGTTGTAGGCGCTCTTCCACATGTAGGTGAATACGCGCGTGGCGGTGTCAGGATATTCAAACGTGGGGATGCCGGCCTCACCCAACAAGCGCAGGCCCTGTTCCACGGTCTCGCCGCCCATCCAACTGGCGAGGACGGGTTTGCCCGTGCTGTGGGCGTAGGGGATCAATGCTTCGGCGGTCCTGGTCGATTCGGTCATCGCCTGCGGCGTGAGGATGACGAGCAAGCCGTCGCTGTTGGGATCATGGGCTGCGATTTCGAGCGACTTCGCGTAACGTTCAGGGCCGGCATCGCCGATGACGTCGATCGGGTTGTTGTGACTCCACACGCTGGGCAGGACTTTGTTCAACGCCTGCATCGTTTCTTCGGAGATTTCGGCCAATTCGCTGCCACTGGTGATCAACGCATCGGTCGCCAGCACGCCGGGGCCGCCGGCATTGGTCAAGATGGTCAGGCGCGGACCTTTGGGACGCGGCTGCTTGGCCAGTGCTTCGGCCATGTTGAACAGGTCAGCGATGTCATTGACGCGCAGCACGCCCGATCGGCGGAAGGCGGCTTCCAGGACTTCGTCGCTGCCGGTCAATGAGCCGGTGTGTGAGGCGGCGGCTTTGGCGGCGCCGGCAGTTCGTCCGGGCTTGATGACGATGATGGGCTTGGTGAAAGCGACTTCACGCGCGGCCGAAAGGAAGGAGCGCGCATCGCCGATCGTTTCCATGTAGATGACGATGCTCTCGGTGTTGGGATCGTCGCCCAGGTGGTAAATCAAATCGCCCCAGCCCACGTCGAGCATCGAGCCGATTGAGATGAAGGCGCTGAAGCCGACTTTCTCGCGGAGGCTCCAGTCGAGCACAGCGGTGCACAATGCGCCGGATTGACTGATGAAGCCGACCTTGCCGGGCCGCGCAATGTCGTTGGCAAAGGTGGCATTGAGGCCGCCGATCGGATTCATCAAGCCCAGGCAGTTGGGGCCGATGATGCGCATGTTGCCGCGCTGGGCATGCTGCATGATCTGCGCTTCGAGCGCCGCGCCTTCCGGTCCGATTTCTTTGAAGCCGGCCGAGATCACGATCGCGCCGGGAACGCCGGCGTCTACACATTCGCTGATCAGGCCCGGTACGCTGGGGGCGGGCGTGCAGATCACGGCCAGCTCCACTTTCTCGGGCGCGGCCGCGATGCTGGGATAGGCTTTGATACCGAGAATGCTGGGTCGATTGGGATTGATCGGATACACGGTACCGCCAAAGGGGCTGCTGATCAAATTCCACAAAATCGTGCGGCCCACTGTGCCGTGCTTCTCGGTCGCGCCGATCAAGGCGACGCTCTTGGGCGAGAAAATCTTGGCCAGCGGGCTGCCGGTGTAGTGGTAGATGTCGTGCGTAGGATCAAACGATTGGGGTGCTGCGGTATTCATGAAAAGACTCCTTATTTGTGCGGGACAGTCGGTGCCGTCCACGAATAGTATCGTTGGTGAAAAAAAGCCCGAACGATTATACCATCGGATCAATCAATTTCGGCGGTATGGTTTGTAACCTATTTCCTATGACGTACCGCGTATTTTATCCCGATAGGCGCCTTACGTCGCGCGTCTTGTCTTGCGCAACGGCGATTTTCGCCGAGCGGGCAACAGCGATCGGTCCGACGACCAGGGGGCATAGGGTGCCAGGGTGATGGCGGCGAGTGCGAGCAACACGGTATCGTAGTTCACACGCCAACCGGCATAATCGTGCCAGGCCTGATCGCGATCATCTTTCAGCGGCACGCCTTTCTCCGCAAGTTGATCGCACACGGCGTCGAATTCGTATCGGCTGACGCTGATCGGATCGTCGGGCCTGGGGTCTTTGTTGTAGGCGATGCCAAAGAAATCGGCAATGCGGCGCAGCGCGATGAAGCCGGCGCGAATGCACAACTGCGCCTGCGGATCGCGCGGCACGTCGAGCGTTGAAGCGGCGATGGCGGCTGCATCGAGGATCGCGCCGGCCGCGGTGACCCACGAATGATCGGGCTGCGGCGATCGAAAGAAGACCAGCGCTGCCAGCGTCGTGTGGCTCTCTTCGATGTCGGCGAACCAGATTTCCCAGGTGATCCACATTTCGGTCAATTTCTGCAAACCGTGGATGCGCTGATAACGCAGAATCATTTCGAGTGCTGAGGGTGGTGATCCGGCGCGCACTTCCAGCATCGACACGGCGGACTCGCGGCGTTGGAATGCGCCATACATCGTCGGCAGGTAGGAAATCAACAGCGCGATGAAGATCAAGCCGATCGCGGCTTCGGTGAACATCAGCAGGGTCGATCCCCAATCGGTGAGCGTGGCATAGCCCAATGTGAAGATCGATGAGCCGCTGACCCGAAGAGCTTGATCGAATGATTCGACAGCGCCCAGCGCCCAATACATCAGCGCGTAGCCGATGATCGCCAGTGTCAACCACACGGGCGGCAGCATCAGCAAACTGATCGGTGCGTACAAAGCCATGATGCGATCGCGCTGTTCATAGCTGCGAGCTTTGCGCAGCCGCAGATCGAAGATGCGGCGCACCATTTTGAAGACGAAGCCGCTCACTCGATCCGACGCGCTGCGCGGCAACACAAAGGTCACGATGGCCGATGCGACGGTGCGGACGGCAATCGCCGCGCCGAGCAGGAAAACGAGCATGCGAAGGATGATGTCCATAATTGGGTTAGTGTAATGGAATGGGGAGATTATAACGTATTGCGGAATAATGGTTTCGGTACGAAAAGGATAAGCGGTTATGGTATCATTTCTGCATCACTGAATAGACCTTATCGGAATGAGGCCCATCGTCCGCTTTCCTGCGGCGAAGTGACGATCCGTACACGCATCACGTTTTAGGAGTAACCATGTCAACTGAAATTTATACACTCGATCTCAACTTCCAGGGTATTCCGCAAGTCATTGCCTCTTATCTCATCAAGCATCCGCATGGCGCGGTGCTGATTGAAAGCGGTCCCGGCTCGACCATTGAAGCCTTGAAGGCCGCGCTAAAACCGTTCGATCTGACGCCGACGGACATCACGGATGTGCTGCTGACGCACATCCATCTCGATCACGCCGGTGCATCCGGTTGGCTGGCGCGGCAAGGTGCGCGCATTCACCTTCACCCCAACGGCGTGGCGCACATGCTTAATCCGGAGAAGTTAATTGGCAGCGCGACACGCATCTACGGCGATATGATGCAGCAGTTATGGGGTGAGTTCCTGCCTGTGCCGGCGGATGCCTTGATCGCACATCACGACAATGAAGAAGTTGCAATCGAGGGCCTGCGCTTCTGCACGCTCGATACGCCGGGTCACGCCGATCACCATTTCGCTTACCTGTTTGAAGACACACTCTTTACCGGTGATGTCGGCGGCGTTCGCCTGCCGGGGCCGCTGCATGTGCGTGTGCCAATGCCGCCGCCGGAGTTCCACCTGGAAAAGTGGCGCGACAGTTTGAAGCGACTGCGTTCTGCCAGGCCGCAGCGTCTCGCACCGACGCACTTCGGAATTTACGATGATGCCGAGCGGCACTTCGCTGCGTTGGAACGCGGACTCGATGAAGTCGAGGCGTTTATGTGTGAGGTGCTGCCCGCTGATCCGCCGGTGCCAGTGATCAGCGATCGGTTCATGGCGTGGACCGAGGAACATTCACTGGAGCAGGGCGTGCCGCGTGAAGCGCTGCCGCCATACGAAGCCGCCAATCCCTCGTGGATGTCGGCCACAGGTATGCAGCGCTATTGGCGCAAATATCGAACAACAACGAATTGAGGAAGAAACAACTTAAACAGCCTGGGACGCTGATAACGCAGATTGTCGCTGATCAAATAAATCAGCGAAGATCAGCGTGGGTCAGCGTTCGCCTTTCTTTAAATCTGTGGAAACTTGTTGGCCGCATCGCGCACGATAGGCCCATGGCCCACGCACACGATCTGCGCACCGAGCGCGGCCTGAATCTTTACCGCTTCGATCGCTTTGACTTCGTCCCACGTGGTCCGGCCGCGTGATGTTCGCAATTGACCGTCCGCGCTGGCCGTCATCGAATCACCCGTGAACAAAATCTTGGCGGAAGGTGCGAACAGGGAAATATGTCCCGGCGTGTGACCGATCGTCTCGACGACACGCAGGCCGCCCAGCACCGGCAGCACTTGCCCATCGCTGAGCAGTTCATCAACTGTAGCCGGCTTTGCTTTGAAGAAGATAAACATCACCTTGAACAACATGGCCAGTATCCCACGCACTTTCAGTGCACGCGAGGGGCGACCTGCTTGAATCGCTTTGGCCTCGATCGGGTTGGCGTAGGTTCGCGCGCCCGTCGCCGCTTTCAATGCCGCCAAAGCGCCGACATGATCACCATCCGAATGAGTGAGAATGATGCGCTTAAGATCCTGCGGTCGACGGCCCAGCCCGGCGATGTACTTCAGAACCTTTTTATCGTTGCCGGCTAAGCCGGTATCGATCAGCGTTAGGCCATCGGCGTCGACAAGCAGATACACATTGACGACTGTGCCAGGGATCGCGTGGACATTTGGGACGATTTCCATTTTTCTCCTTAATGTGCTAAACCAGATAAGACAGCAGATTGAGCCGAGATTCAAAATTTTCGTTGACAAGCGAATGGATTAGGTGTAAAGTCTGCCGGGTTTTGATTCACATTCACATTTGCATTGACGGAGGAGCCACTCATGTTAAGCATTGTCAAAGGCGGCAGCGCATACGGCGCGCGCTTGATCACGGATGAGCCTTACCGGCGCGGTCAGATCATCTATCACATTTCGGGTCACCGGGTTACGTCTCAGCCGACTTATCAGACGATTCAGATCGGGCCGAATCTGCACATTGAAGAGCTGGGTGTGCTGGCCTATCTCAATCATTCCTGCCAGCCCAACACCGTCGTCAACACGACGGATCTTAGCGTCGTAGCCGCGCGCGACATTGCCGTGGGCGATGAGTTGAATTTCTTCTACCCTTCGACTGAGTGGGAAATGGATCGGCCTTTCATTTGTCTGTGCGGCGCGCCGCAGTGTGTGCGTCTGGTGGCCGGGGCCAAGTATCTGGCGATCGACACGCTCAGCCGCTACTTTGTCAATCAGCATATTCGGGACATGGTCTTTGCTTCGTTGGCGCAGACCGTCAGCCTCGATACGGAACGCTGAAGCTGGCATCAGTATAGCCCCAACTAAAATCGATTGTCAAATGACTTTTACTGTTGCCAGGAGTCTGTCGGAGAAGTACGCGAAGCGTAGCCCCTCGTGGGCGACGGGCACACGCCCGGCGGCCCACCGACGCAATGCGTCGGGTATGGGCAGGCCCTATGCTACAAGGTCTCTCCGACAGGCTGCTAAGGAGACCGGCCCATGAAGTTTGAGCGCGCTTCGGGCATTCTACTGCATCCGACCAGCTTGCCTGGCTCGGACGGCATCGGCGATCTCGGTCCGTGGGTCTATCGTTGGATCGATTTCCTGGCCGAAGCCGGCTGCACATTGTGGCAGGTGCTGCCGTTAGGCCCGACCGGCTACGGTGATTCGCCGTATCAATGTTTCTCGGCGTTTGCCGGCAGTCCCTTCTTGATCAGTTCAGAAGTTTTGCTGAACGAGAATCTGTTGACGGAAGCGGATCTGGCCGATCGACCTGAGTTCCCGGCCGATCATGTCGACTTCGGCCCCGTCATCACCTGGAAGTTGCAGCTGCTCGATCGGGCCTTTGCGCGCTTCCAGACCCAGGCCGCGGCTCAACTTCAAGCTGAATTCGATCGATTCCAATCCGATCAAACATCGTGGCTGAGCGATTTCGCGCTGTTCATGGCGATCAAAGAGTCGCAGGGTGGCGTGTCCTGGGAGAACTGGCCCGAGCCGCTGCGCCAGCGGGATCCGCAGGCGCTGCATGCCGCTCGACAATCCCTGGCCGAAGTATCCCAGCGGCATGCGTTTCGGCAGTTCCTTTTTTTCCGGCAATGGTCGGCTGCGCATGCGTATGCCAACGCCAAAGGGATCCGCATCATCGGCGATATCCCGATCTTTGTGGCCTATGACAGTGCCGATGCGTGGTCGCATCCCGAATTGTTTTACTTCGATGAAAAGGGCAAGCCGACGGTGGTGGCCGGCGTCCCGCCCGATTATTTTTCGCCGACCGGTCAACTGTGGGGTAATCCATTGTATCGCTGGGAGGTGCATCGGCAGTCGGGCTATGCGTGGTGGCTCGCGCGCATGCGCGCCACGCTGAGCCAGGTGGACATCATCCGGCTCGATCATTTTCGCGGCTTTGCCGGCTACTGGGAAGTGCCGGCTGAGATGTCAACCGCCGAGATCGGTCAATGGAAATCCGGGCCAGGCAAAGATTTCTTGCAGGCATTGGAGCAGGCGCTGGGCGATCTGCCGATCATTGCTGAAGACCTTGGTGTGATCACGGAAGACGTCATCGAGCTGCGTGATCGCTTCAACCTGCCCGGCATGCGGATTCTGCAATTTGCATTTACGGGGCCGGATAATCCGTTTTTGCCGCATCGCTATGTGCGCAACTGCGTTGTATACACGGGCACGCATGATAATGACACGGTGCGGGGCTGGTATGCGGCTGCGCCGAAGAAAGAGAAGGCCTTTTGCCGCAAGTATCTGCACAGCACTGCCCATGATTTGCCGCATGACATGATCCGGGCCTTGTGGGCGTCTGTGGCGAATATCGCCATCGCTACGCTGCAGGATATACTGGGTCTCGGCACTGAGGCGCGCATGAACTTCCCCGGCAAGCCGGCGGGCAACTGGGGCTGGCGCATGCCGGCTGAGGTGTTGAGCGATAGCCTGCGCGATCAGCTGCTGGAACTGAATACGCTTTACGAACGGAAACTTTCAAAGTAGCGTTGATTAAACCACGGAGACACGGACTACACTGAGAATAAGAATGCTCGGTGCTCGCTGTGTCTCCGTGGTTTTGTTTCCTTGTTTTCTCGTAACTACTCAACAGTGGCTCAGTCTTTACCACTAAGACACCAAGTCACGAAGATTTTCGAGTAAAGTAATGTCACACACGGAAAAACTTAGTGTCTTAGTGTCTTTGTGGTTAGCAAATGTAATCGCGTGAGCAGTTACGTTTTTTCAATGACTGATTATCCTGTTGGCTTGATCGAATCATTGCGAATGGCCCGGCACATCGTCGTTCTAACCGGCGCGGGCGTCTCGGCCGAGAGCGGCGTGCCCACGTTCCGTGACGCGCAGACCGGGCTGTGGGCGCAGTATCGGCCTGAAGATCTCGCCACGCCCGAAGCCTTTCAGCGCGATCCCGGGTTGGTGTGGGCGTGGTACGCGTGGCGGCGAGCGCTCGTCGAAGGCGGTAAGCCTAACCCCGGCCACTTCGCTTTAGTCGAACTTGAGCGGCGTGTACCGCGTCTGACGTTGATCACACAAAACGTCGATGGCTTGCATCAACAGGCCGGCAGCCGGGCGGTGATCGAACTGCACGGCAATATTCGGCGCACCAAATGTTCTCGCGAGAACCTCGTGATTGACGAGTGGGTCGATACAGGCGAAGTGCCGCCGCGTTGTCCGCGCTGCGGCGGAAGGCTGCGGCCCGATGTGGTGTGGTTCGGCGAAGCTCTGCCGCCGGTTGCGCTGCAAATTGCCATTGAAGCCTCGCAGGCTTGCGATCTATTTTTCTCGATCGGCACGTCGGCGCTGGTCGAGCCGGCGGCTTCCTTACCGCACCTGGCGTTGGCGCAGGGTGCTGTTGTGGTCGAGATCAACCCGACCGTGACGCCATTGACTTCAGCGGCGATGTATGTTTTGCCGGGACCGTCGGGCCAGGTGTTGCCAGAATTGATACGCGCGGCGTGGCCTGACCGTGCCGACGTTTGACTTTCCCGTAAGCGCCCTACGCTTTGATTTGCAGTGTGTTGAGGCAGATTTCGATGCAGAGTGGCTAGCTTGATTGCTGTTGAGGTGACGATCAAAAACGATCTCTGTGGGAATCCCGCTCCGCCTGCCCATACCCGGTTTCCACTGGAAACCGGTGGGCCGCTAGGCGCAATACGGTTTAGTTAGTGCTCACCCAGCCGCGTCCGCGCGGTGGGATCGCCCGCGCGGACGCGGGGCTGCGAGCCTTATCTGAACCGTATTTCCGCTAGGCGTGCTACGGGGACGATGTGCCTCGCCCTTACGCTTCGAACATTTCCCCGACCAGCACCCACGCGCCTTTGCGATGGTCCGATCCGCGTGGCGCGCGATCGTAATACAGATCGAAAATTTGTCCGCTTTCGACACGCACGCGAAAGTAGTCGCGGCCTACGCCCCAGGAACCGTGCTGCGTGGCTGCTTCCAGGTGAACGGGCCGCATGTTATTGGCCATGCGACCCCGGCGTTGGTAATCGTGCCATTCGGTGATTTGCTCGACGATGCGATACGTCTGGCCTTCCCAGACGAAGCCGTTGGGGCAGCCGGGCTTCTTCTCCAACTTGGGTGGCTGATCGAAAATGACTTCGATGGGTTGATCGATGAAGTGCAGCGGTTGGTAGTTGGACATACTTGAGACTCCAAAGGTTTCGGCGCAACAAAGTTGCGGCGCAGCGACCTTTGGAGTCTGATCTTACCACAAGCTCAACTGCTGCATGGGGCGACGGCCGTCGAGGAGCACGAACGGTGCAGCTCGCGCGACGATCACGCCGATCGACTTCAGGTCTTTGAGGTCACGTAGTTTGCCTTTGCGGCGTGCGATGAGGATCGCATCGACGCCTTTGGGACCGATGCCGGGCACGCGCAGCAGTTCGCGTCGATCGGCGCGGTTGATTTCGATCGGCGACTCGCTGAGATTTTGTTTGGCCCACGCCACCTTCGGATCGACGTCGAGCGGCAGATAACCGTTGGGCATGAACGGCATATCTTCCAGATCGAAGCCATAGTCGCGCAGCAAAAACGAGGTCTGATACAAGCGGTGTTCACGCCACGGATTTTCCGCCGGTTTGTTTTCGAGCGGCGTATCAGGCACAGGGGTGAAGGCTGAGAAGTAGGCGCGTGCCAGATGCAGCTGCCTGGTCAGATAAGCCGTGGTCGAAAGAATCTCTAGATCATTTTCACCCACTGCGCCGACGACAAACTGCGTCGACAGCGAAGGCCAATGGCCGTTCCAGCCCAATCGGGCCGGTTTAGTCTTGCGAATCTCCTCGGCCCATTGCAGCGGGCGCAGCAGTTCTTCGATAAAAACTTTATGCGGGGCGAGATCGACCAATCGGCGCGTGTTGGGCGCTTCAAGGTTGATCGAAACCCGATCGGCCAACTGCATTGCGCGCTCGACTTGATCACGTTCGGCGCCGGGCATGATCTTGAGATGCAGATAGCCGCGATAGTGTAACTTGTTACGCAAAATGTCGGCGGTGTCGAGCAGTCGATCCTGTGTACGCACGCCGCCGCCCGCAATGCCCGAACTGAGAAACAAACCTTCCGCAATGTTGGCGCGGTTGAGATCGATAAAGGTGCGCGCCATTTCGTCGGGCTTGAAAGTGGCGCGGCGAAAATCGCGGCCGGCGCGAAACGGGCAGTAGTAGCAATCGCGCTCGCAGGCTGAAGTCAACAGCGTTTTGAGCAGCGCGATGTGTTTCCCGCCCGGCATCACGGCGTTGTGAATGCCGAGTGAATTCTTCCTGGTTTCGAGCGAACTCTCTTTGCCCGACTGAACTTGATCGACTGCGCTCTTGAGATCGGCGGGTGAATGGCCGCAAGGCGCGAGTTGGTGGGCCGATGGTGGCAGATCGATCCGCCGTTCTTCCGCCGGTTCGAGATGCATGTTATTTGAGAGGAGCTCGAGTTTGGCTTGCGCGTCCATACATCTATTATAGAACGCGCGTTCTGGCCTGTCAATAGCCTGTTTTTCCGGTGATTATACGCATCTCGGTTTTCGCTCTCGATCCGCGTCCTCGCGGATCGTCGGCGGCGCCTGGCGGGCCACCACTTGCCGGTGGCAAGTGGGCATGGCCGACGCCGAC
>JADGQE010000370.1 GCA_017882055.1 Thermoflexales bacterium | reverse complement strand
GCAAACAGCTGCTTGAACAGCGCCAGTGATTCGGCCGGCAGCCGGGTGGAGATCAACGCCGCGACGCCGTCGCTCTTCCGGCCGATCAGCGGCTTCACCCGATCGGCGATCACGCTCAACGCTTCATCCCACGTCGCCGCTTTGAGGCTGCCGTTCTTGCGAACCAGCGGTGTAACCAGGCGCTCACGATGATCGTCCATGGGCGTGAAGCGGCCGGCTTTGCAGATGGTGCCATCATTGACGGCCGCAGTCCAATCGCCTTCGATGCGCACGAGCTGATTGTTGCGCGAGAGCACATCGACGCCGCAGCCGACGCTGCAACCCACGCAGACGGTGCGAGTGCGCTCGACTTGAACCACACGGCCCTGATACGCGCTGTCGCGATCGATCAGCGCGCCGGTCGGGCAAACCTGAACGCACATGCCGCAGGCGACGCAGGTGCTTTCACCCAGCAGCACGCCCGTATCCGCCACCAGCATACTGTCCGATCCGCGCTCGGCGATGCTCAAGGTGAAGTTGCCCGTCAACTCACCGCAGGCGCGCACACAGCGGCGGCACAGAATGCAGCGATTGTTGTCCAGCACAAAATTCGGGTGCGAGGCATCGACCGGATATTTGTGCCAGTTAGGCTGCAGCGGCCAGTGCGTCATGCCTTCGCGATAGGCCGAGTTCTGCAGTTCGCAATCGCCGCCGCTGACCTGGCAGTAAGGGCAGAAGTGATTGCGCTCGCTGAACAGCAGCGTCAGCACGAACTCGCGCGCCGCGTGCAGCCTGGGCGTATCCGTGTGCACGACCATATCGTTGCTGACCGGCAGCGTGCACGAGGGCTGCATCGTGCGGAGGCCCTCGACTTCCACAATGCACAGGCGGCAGCCGCCGTAGGGTGTGAGTTCGGGGTGATCACACAGCGTCGGAATGAAGATTTCGGCTTCACGCGCGGCCTGCAAAACAGTGGTTCCTTCAGGAACTCGTAGCTTCTTGCCATCAATGGTGACGTTAATCATTACTCACCTTCTCCATGGTTGTGCGTCTGGGATTAAAGCCTGCGTCCGCTCATCGAGCAAACACCGGCCGGACAAACTTTCAATTGAATGTGGGCATCGACTTCGCCGCTGAAATGCTTGAACATATCGCGGATGGGCGTGGCGGCAGTTTGCCCGAGGCCGCAGTTGGATAGCGCCGTCAGGCTGTCGGCCAGCATCGTCAACTGCGCCAGATCGTTGCGAGTGCCCGTGCCTTCGCAAATATTCGCCAGGATTTGATAAGCCCGCTCGGTGCCGATGCGGCAGGGCGTGCACTTGCCGCAGCTCTCGTTGCGGAAGAAATTCAGCAGCACCTTCGCCAGATCGACGACGCAGGTCGTGTCGTCGCAGATCAACAGCGCGCCCGAGCCCAGTGACACACCCGCTTTGCCGAACGACTCGAAATCCATCGGGGTGTCCTGCAAGCTCGCCGGAATAATCGAGCCGCTCGATCCGCCGGTCTGCGCCAGGGACAGCGAGCTGCCGTTCTTCATGCCCTTGCCGTAGATCGCGATCACTTCGCGCAGCGTAATGCCCATCGGCACTTCGATCAGGCCGGTCACGTTGACGTTGCCCAGAATCGTGTAGACTTTGGTGCCGGGGCTTTTGGGCGTGCCGAATTTCCTAAACCAGGCCGCGCCGTTGCGAATGATCGCCGTGATATTCGCCAGCGTCTCCACGTTGTTGACCAGCGTCGGCTTGCCCCACAGGCCGTGCGTCGTGGGATAAGGCGGGCGCGATCGCGGCTCGCCGCGCTTGCCTTCGATCGATTCGATCAGCGCCGTCTCTTCGCCGCAGATATAAGCGCCTGCGCCGGCATGCACGTGAATGTCGAAACTGAAGGCGCTGCCAAAAATATTTTCGCCCAACAAATTCAGCGCGCGCGCCTGCTCGATCGCTTTCTTCAAGCGCTGCTGCGCCAGCACATATTCGCCGCGCACGTAAATGTAACCTTCGCTCGCGCCGACAGCATAGGCCGCGATCGTCATCGCTTCGAGGATGGTGTGCGGATCACCTTCCAGCACCAATCGATCTTTGAAGGTACCGGGTTCGCTTTCGTCGGCGTTGCAGATCACATACTTGCGATCGCCCGGCGCTTTGGACACGAACTTCCATTTGAGGCCGGTCGGGAAGCCCGCGCCGCCGCGGCCCTGCAAACCCGATTGCTCGAGCTCGGCGATCACATCGGTCGGCTTCATCTGCGTCAACACTTTGCCGAGCGCGACGTAGCCGTCGTGAATGATGTAATCCTCGATGCTTTCCGGATCGATCAAGCCGGCGCGTTCCAACACGATACGCTGCTCGGCGGGCAGCGTGCCTTTGCGCGCCGACAGCCACGCGATGCGGCCGGTCAACTCACGCGCAGGCGCGAGCAGGCCGGAGGCAATGCGACCTTTATATAGATGCTCTTCGACCAGCATCGCTACATCGTCGGGTTTGACCGGACCATAGATCACCGCTTCCGGATAGACAATGACCATCGGCACGGTATCATGCCGCCCGACATCGTCCACCGTCATGAGCGAAATCTCGTCCGTTAAGCCGCGCGCCGCGATTTCCTGTTCCAGGCGTTGATAAACCGCCTGCGCGCCGCGCGCCTGACTGAGCGGATCATTTGACACCAAAACCATTGAGCGGACTGTCTTCATATTGCTCTCCAGTGAGTACACGAATCACACGAATATCACAAATAAATTCTTCATGTAATTCGTGCCATTCGTGTACCTCATTCGTAGCGCGCCAGGATGTCTGCAACTTGCCCCGGCTCGACGTTGCCGTGCACATCTTCGTCGATGACGATCACCGGGCCGACCGCACACACGCCGATACAGCTGGTCGTGATCAACGTCCATTTGCCATCCGCGCTGGTCTCGCCTGATTTCAATTTCAAGCCGTCTTGCAGCGCCTGCCAGACTTGCCGCCCGCCGACGACGTGACACGGCGCGCTCTCGCAGAACTGGACGACGTGGCGGCCATGCGGCTTGGTAGACAGCATCTGATAGAAACTGGCCACGCCAAACAGCTGGCTCCTCGGCGCGCCGATCAGTCTGCCGACCTCCACCATGACTTCCGGTGAGAGATAGCCCAGCTCGGAATTGAGGTCGGTCAAGATCGGGATCAATTCATCGCGTGTTGCGCCATGTCGACTGACGACGGTGCGCGTAACCTGAATGGGATCCTTGCCGTTCTTGGTACTGAGTGTCATACGTCCTCCAGATCAAGACGAAGGCTTCACACCGCACTGCAACCACGCACGACAGTCCCCGCGCCTGGCGGCCCACCGCCGCAATGCGGCGGGTATGGGCTAGCGAAGCGGAGTGGGAGTGGGTGCAAGTGTCCCTCAGCCCTCAGCCTTCAGCCCTTATTTGATCACCACCGAATTGAAGTTGCAGACCTGCATACAGATACCGCAGCGGATGCACGTATTCGGATCGATGACGTGCAGCTGGCGTCGCTGGCCGCTGATGGCTTCGACCGGGCAGTTGCGGGCACAGACCATGCAGCCCGTGCAGTTGTCTTCGATCTCATAGCGAATCATGGCCTTGCAGACTTTGGCCGGGCACTTCTTCTCGTAAATGTGCGCCTCGTACTCCTGACGGAAGTACTTCAGCGTACTGGCCACCGGATTCGGCGCGCCCTGCCCCAAACCGCACAGGCTGGTCGCGCTGATCTGCTGGCACAACATCTCCAACCGCTCGATGTCGCCCTCTTTGCCTTCACCGCCGCAAATGGCCTGCAAAATTTCCAGCATGCGCTTCGTGCCCACGCGGCAGGGCGTACACTTGCCGCACGACTCGTCCTGCGTGAACTCCATGAAGTAGCGGGCGATGTCAACCATGCAGGTTTCGTCGTCCATCACCACCAGACCGCCCGAGCCCATCATCGCGCCGACCGAGAGCAGCGACTCATAATCGATCGGCAGATCGAGGTGATCTTTGGTGAGACAACCGCCCATCGGGCCGCCGATTTGCACGGCCTTGAAACCCTTGCCGTCTTTGATGCCGCCGCCCACATCGTAGATCACTTCGCGCAGCGGAATGCC
>JADGQE010000369.1 GCA_017882055.1 Thermoflexales bacterium | reverse complement strand
AGACCCTCAACGTGCTGTTGAATCAGTTTGTGGAAGCGGCGGCCTAGATCCGCCAGACGCTCGCGTTCAAGCAGCGGCTCAGATTCGACGGCGGGCCAGTCCTGCTCCAGCAAATAGCGCAGTTGAAAGCGGCGCGCGCAATCGACGTAGTCGCCGAGGCTGGCTTGTGAGAATTGAAAGTTGGGTGGTAGTGGCATATCTCGATGGCGAGATGGAGCGAATGAGAGATGGGGCGATAATCATCGACGCTCTCTCTTTCTCTCAGTCTCTCATTCTCTTAGTCTGTTGTTCTTCCATAAACGTGTATAGCGCGAGAAACGGTGCGGCGGGCTGCCGGGGCGAGTCGTCGCGGCTGCCGGTATTCCAGGTGATGATCAATTCGCGTTTGGCGCGTGTGATGCCGACATATAACAATCGCAAGCGCTCTTCGACATAGTCCGTCCGCGCTTTGTGAGTTGCGACACCGAGCAGGTAACTTTCGCCGCGCTGAATCGCTTCGACTTGCGCGACGGCTTCGGCTTCGAGCGCCAGCCCGTCTCGAATATACCATGTTTCGCTGCGGTAAGTGTCGTGCGCTTCGCCCGACGGAAAATCATAGTTATTGACGCCGAGCAAATACACGCGATCCCATTCAAGCCCCTTCGCTTTGTGCATCGTGGCGACGGTCACGCGACCCGGCCGCGGTGTAAAGCCGAGATCGTCTTCGCCAAAGCCGATGAAGCGCTGTTCGTTGTTGGCCACGCGATCGAGCTCGGCGGCCAGACCCGGCAGGCGATAATCCGGGTGATCGTTGGCGATCTGCCGCAGCACGACGGCGATCTTGTGAGCCAGAGCCAGATCGCGCGCCGCCTGCTCGACATCGGCGCTTTGATACAGATCCTGCGCGATGGTCAGAATGAGTTGGTCGATCGGCAGTTGGGTGCTGGCTTCGAGCCAGCGCGTGATCGTTGTGCGGAAGTCGATGAGCTCCGAGCGAATGGTTTGATCTTCAATCGCCGGTTTGTATTCGGCCAGCCAATCGAGATCGGGGCGCGGCCACAAATACGCTTCGACTTTTTCACAACGTCGCAGCCCGCCCATCACGGCCTTCTGCACAGCGTTGAAGGCGTCTTCATCGGCCTCTTCAACTTCGAAGCGCGTGCTGAGCACTCGATAGGCCTGTGATAGCAGCGGGCCGGACAGTGGCGAAGCGAGATAGCGCAAGATGTGCCCGAGCGCGCGGGCGGCTTCACGTGTGCCGGAAGTGCTGCGCAGCATCTCGTCGTGCGGAATATCCTGTGCTTTCAACTGCTCGGCGACTTTGAAGCCGCGCTGATTATCGGGTACGAGCACCGCGACCGTTCGATCGAGATGTTCGGGCAGCCAACGCGCGATCGATTTGACGACGACCTCGAGTTCACGTTCCGGCGAGAGCGGCTGATGATACAGCGTGACAATGTCATCCGGCGTATCGATCGGGTTGGGCTGCGGATCAGCGGGCGGTGTCGACTCGATGTGCTGCGGCCGAAAGGCTAAGGCTTTAACCGTTGAATTGGGATGATCGACCACCGTCCAGTCGATCAGGAAGTTGGCGAGATCGATGATGCGTTGGTTCGATCGACCTGAATAGTAAATCGGGCGTGCGCTGACATCCGGTTTTTCCAGGAATTCGCTGAGGTAGCGAATACTCGATGTGGTGAAGGTCGTGTTGATCGACTGATTGGGATCGCCGACGCGCACCCAGTTGCCGCGGTCGGTGAGCAGCCGCAGGATCTTTTCTTGAAGTTCGCTCGAATCCTGCGCTTCGTCTTCGAGGATGAACGGCCAGCGGGCGCGCAGCCGATCGAGTAACTGCCTGTCCGTTTGCAGGCCGAGCAGGGCTAATCGGATCAGATCGTCGAAGTCGATGCCGCCGCGATACGCTAGCGCGCGCTCATAGTCTTCGTAAATGTCGAGGCCCATTTTGCCAATCTGCCATGCGCCGGAGGTGTCGGGCAATCGATCGCGCAATTCTCGGGGCGTCAGCTGCAAATCTTTGGCGCGGCGGATAAACGATCGGGCCATCGATTTGACGAGCCCAGGCCAGCGCTCACGCGCCACCCACTTGCGCCGGTTCTCGTCAAGCGTGGGATCGACAAACGCATCAAGCATCAGCGGGTTGGCTTTGACCCAGTTCACGGCGATGTCGCCGAGCAGTTGATCGGATACGCGATCGTCGATGATGGCAAAGTCTTCGGGCAGGCCGAGCAGGGCGGGGCGCTCGCGGAGAATATCGTGCGCCAAACCGTGCAGCGTGCGGACGCGATAACCGACATCGGGCAATAGAGGTATGGCGTGATCGTCCGGGTGCGAAGTCAGGAAGCCGCGAATGCGCCGCGCAAAGTTATCCACCGCGCTGTTGGCAAAGGTGACGATCAACACCTCTTCGTTGCCGTGGATTTTTTCGCGCACCAGGCGCGCAGCCAGATACGACAAAATGGCCGTCTTGCCGCTGCCTGGCACGGCCGATACGCCGAGCCGTCCACCGGTTTCAATGAACGCCAGGATTTTCTGTTGATCTGCACGCAGTGTAAAGGTCATGGCTGCCGCTGAATGCTGAGTGCTGAATGCTGTTTCTCGTATAGTATACACGATTTGCATTGGCACGTGCTGGTGCTACAATCTTCACCCACAGGCTTTGTTCAAGGAGCGTTTCTATGACAACTGCACACAAATCCCCAAAGAAAGTCAATCCCTCACACGCAATTCACCGCATTGCCATCAATACCGGCGGCGGCGACGCGCCCGGTCTCAATGCCGTGATTCGCGCGGTCACGCTGTCCGCACTGAATCGTGACTGGGAAGTCGTCGGCATTCGCGACGGTTACGCTGGTTTGCTCGCGCCGGAACAGTTTCCTGACGGCGGATTGATCCCGCTGACCCGGGAACGCGTGCGCGGCATCACGCACATGGGCGGCACCATTCTGGGAACGACCAATCGCGGCAATCCGTTGCAGTTTCCAATTGTCGATGAGCGAGGTCATGTTACAGAAGTTGATCGATCGGATGAGTTGATTCGTGCGTTTCGCTTGCATCAGATCGACGCCTTGATTGCCATCGGCGGCGACGGCTCGTTAACGATTGCGAATGTACTGGCCCAAAAAGGCCTGTGCGTCGTCGGCGTGCCGAAGACGATCGATAACGATCTTGATAAGACCGTGATCACTTTCGGTTTCGACACGGCGGTTTCGTTTGCCACCGAATGCCTCGATCGACTGCATTCAACGGCCGAAGCGCATCACCGAGTGATGGTGGTCGAAGTGATGGGACGTTATGCCGGTTGGATCGCGCTCAATGCTGGGACCTCGGGATCAGCCGACGCGATTTTGATCCCGGAAATTCCTTACGATCTCAACCTTGTCGCCGAGAAGATCGAACAGCGAGCGAGGTGGGGCCGCAACTTCTCGATCGTCGTGGTGGCCGAAGGCGCAATGCCAAAGGGCGGCGCGACTTCGGTGGTTTCAAAGGAGATCGGCCGCGCCGAGAGATTGGGCGGCGTCGGTGAGAAGGTCGCGAGTGAGTTGCAAGCATTGACCGGCCACGAGACGCGTTGTGTGGTGCTCGGTCACCTGTTGCGCGGCGGCTCACCCACCACGTTCGATCGCTTGTTGTCACTGCGTTTTGGCGCAGCTGCTGTGCGCGCCCTGGCCGAGGGTCAATCCGGCATCATGGTGGCGCTCGATCCGCCCATCGTGCGCTACGTGCCGCTCGAACAGGCGACGCGCCGCATGAAAACCGTGCCCCTTGACTGCGATACGATCTTAACGGCGCGCGAGATGGGCATCAGCTTTGGCGATTGATACAACGAATTCGCTTGATTCAGAATTCGATGTTGTAGGGCAGGCAAGCAGGGCTGCGTGATTTGATTGACCGAGGGGCGAAATCAGCATATACTGGCAGCATCGGGTTGAATGGTTCAGCGTTGACATTGGCCGTGTTACACGACAAATCGTGCTGGACGAATTTGTCGATCAACAAATTTGTCGTCTGCTCATCGTTAGGTGGCTGTTTTCTCGCGCAGCAGGCACAACTCTTCAACCAGCGAAACAAGA
>JADGQE010000368.1 GCA_017882055.1 Thermoflexales bacterium | reverse complement strand
GCGAAAGAGCTCCGCGCCGCCCTGAAGCCCGAACAAAAATACTTGCGCGGTCTGTTCTCTGGCGGTACGCTCTGCTACGAAGCACAAGTCATCTGGCGCGATAGGCTGGAAGAGCCAGTGTTTTCGAATGCGCCGCTGAGACACGAGCATCAACTAGCTGATTCGCTGCACAGCGTCAAGCAGTCGTGCGTTGATCTGGGTGAAGAAGAATTTACCGTCGGTCGCCCGCACCCGATGATCGACAACGACCTGCGCGTTCGCCGTTTGTTGCAAGAAGCGCGCGATCCCGAAGTGGCCGTCATCATGCTCGATATCGTCATCGGCTACGGCTCGCATCCCGATCCGGCAAGCGAACTCGGCCCGGCGATCCGGCAGGCGAAGCAGCTGGCCGCTCGGGAATTGATCGTCGTCGCCTCGGTCACTGGCACAGAGCAAGACCCGCAGTGCCTCAGCGTGCAAGTGGCTGCGTTGAAGAGCGCCGGCGTGATTGTGTGCGAGAGCAACGCGGCGGCGGCGAAACTGGTAGCGATGCTAGTTAAGGATGAAGGATGAAGGCGGAAGGATGAAGTTTATCCGCCCGTTTCATCCTTCATCCCTCATCCTTCATCCTTTGAGTGGACAATCATGACAACCATTAACAACCTTTTCGGTCAACAACTCTCGGTCGTCAACGTCGGCTTGAGCAGCATGGCACAGTCTGTAAAGGATCAAGGCGTGCCGGTGATCGATGTCGATTGGAAGCCGCCCGTCGATGGCGTGCCGCGTTTGCGTGTGACCAAGACGGGTGTGGACATTGACACCGCCAACGAGGAAGCGATCAAGCGCATCAAAGCGGCGCGACCGACGCTGGTCGGCATGGGCCTTGCACGCGATGTGATCCCCGGCATGCACAGCAAAATGATCTTGCATGCGGGCCCGCCCATCACGTGGGAGCGTATGTGTGGCCCGCAGCGCGGCGCAGTGATGGGCGCGTTGATCTATGAGGGCCTCGCGCAGAATGAGCAGGAAGCAGAAAGACTCGCGGCTTCAGGCGCGATCGAGTTCTCGCCGTGCCACCATCATCACACCGTGGGGCCGATGGCGGGCATCGTCTCGCCGTCGATGCCGGTGTTCATCTTCGAGAACAAAACCTTTGGCAATCACGCTTACGCCACGCAAAACGAAGGCCTGGGCAAAGTGCTGCGCTATGGCGGCATGGGGCCGGAAGTGATCGCGCGCCTCAAGTGGATGGAAACCGATCTCTACCCCACGCTCGATCGGGCCTTGCAATCCCTGCCGGATGGCATCGACGTGAAGGCGTTGATCGCGCAGGCGCTGCACATGGGCGATGAGGGGCACAATCGCAATCGGGCGGGCACCAGCCTGTTCTTGCGCGCGATCGGCCCGGCGTTGGCCCGCACCAATCGTGATAACGAAACACTCGCCAAAGTGATCGAGTTCATCGATCGCAACGATCACTGGTTTCTTAATCTCAGCATGCCCGCTGGCAAGTGCGCCGTCGAAGTGGCGGAAGGTATCGAAGGCAGCAGCATCGTCACCGTGATGGCGCGCAACGGCACGGACTTCGGCATCAAGATCGCGTCGATGCCCGATCGGTGGTTCATCGCACCTGCCGGTAAAGTGCAGGGCCTGTACTTCCCCGGCTTCACCGAAGACGACGCGAATCCCGACATCGGCGACAGCACGATCACAGAGACGGCGGGCTATGGCGGCTTTGCGATGGCGGCTGCGCCCGCGATCACGCAGTTCGTCGGCGGCACACCGCAGATGGCGATCGACGTGACGCGCGAGATGTACGAGATCACGTTCAGCGAACACGAAGGGTT
The DNA here is from genome assembly GCA_017882055.1 of Thermoflexales bacterium. Lineage (GTDB taxonomy): Bacteria > Chloroflexota > Anaerolineae > Fen-1058 > Fen-1058 > JADGQE01. The sequence continues at coordinate 2,261 of JADGQE010000368.1, read as the reverse complement.
CACGATTCCGATCTTGAATTTCCGTGGCACGCCGCTGGGTATCGATGTGCGCAAGGTGGCGGAGACGGGCATTTTGCCGCGCCTCAACACCGGCATTGCGCACAAGAAACCCGGCGTTGGCATGGTGGGCGCAGGCATCTTGCGCGCGCCGGAGCAGTGTTTCAAGGATGCGTTTGAAGCGTTGAAGGAACTGTGCTGAAAAAAGCCTCACGCAAAGCCGCTAAGTTTTTCTTTGCATCTTGGCGTCTTTGCGTGAGAATAAATCAAACCTCAAGGAGATCACATCATGAAGTTCATCGACCTCACCATTCCGTTAGGCATTGGCACGCCCGCGTGGCCGACGTATGAGCCGCTGCAAGTGAAGTACTTCAAGCGCCTCGCGCCCAACGGCGCGAACGGTCAGGTGCTCACGCACTCCAACCACCTCGGCACGCACCTCGATGGCGAGATTCACTTTCACACGGCGGGCAAAGACATCGCGTCGCTCGAGATGGACTATCTCGTCCACGAAGCTGCCGTCGTCGATCTGAGCGACGTGTGCGGCGACTACGACGTGTACACCAGTCAGATGGTGGAAGATCGCGTTGAAGTAAAAGAGGGCGACATCCTGGTGATTCACACTGGCTATCATCACTTCGGCTGGGATCAACCCACGGCGGATGAGATCCGCTATATGGTCAAGCACCCCGGCCCCGATCGCGAATTCGCCGAGTGGTGCAAGGCCAAGAAGCTGCGCTGGCTGGCCGTCGATTGCGGCAGTGCCGATCATCCAATGAACACCATCATCCGCGATTGGATGCCGCGTCAGGCCCGCCAGGCTGAGAAGCATTTCCAGAAGAAATACGGCAAGCCGCTGGCTGAATTCTTCGACGACAGCAAGTATCAGCTGATGCACATCGAGATGTTCCCGCACGGCATCATCCACGCCGAGTGCTTCGGTGGCGACCTCGATCTGGTCTGCAATCAGCGCGTGACGATCGGTTTCTTCCCGTGGCGCTTCGTCGACGGCGAATCGTGCATCGGCCGCGCCGTGGCGATGGTCGAGGATGATCGCTACGCGGAATTGATGGCGAAGAAAGCCACCATGCCCAAGACCAAGTTCGGCGACGCGATCGATCCGAAGCACGTGGAGCGCCTCAACGCTTTGACCGCAGCAAGTTTGGGGTAATCAATCCACCTAGCTGTGCGCCTGTTTCCCGGCAAACACCAGCGCAGCTGAGCGGAAGAATCTTGTTCGACAAGGAGTCTATTCATGCCTTTAGATATGGAACTTGAGGCCGTCTTGCGGCCAATGCAATATCCGATGGTGTCCTACCCTCCAAAGTTCATTACCCTGGCGAACGGCAAGATCATGGTCGTGCGCCAGGCCGTGCGCGAGGATGTACCGGCCATCCTCAAGTCTGTCCATCCCTGCCTGTTTATCGAGCGGGACTATTACGACATCGTCAGCGCCCGGCTGTACGGCGAGCTGCTGGCCTGGTATCGCTATCGCGTCAAAAGCGAATACTGCCTGTTGGGGCAGATCGATGGCTACCTGGTGGGCATCGTCAACGGGCGGCTGGAGAATGAGAAGGTCGGTATGAGCTACCACACCCTGGCGATTGACCGTGGCCTGCGCATCGGCTCGCACCTGTTCGCTGCCAAGATGGAATATCACATGGACTATCTGGGGCAGGACGAGGTGCTGATCGTGGCCGAAAGCCCGATCGGTTTCCGGCGCTGGATGATCGAGTATCCGCTGGAATACACCAAGATTCCGCACGAGCTGGGCGGCGGCGATTCGTATCGCCTGACGCGGGAAATCTATCTCAAAGCCAAACCCCGCCTGGTGGTTGGCAGCCGTCCCGTGCCGCAGGAATTGATGGACGTGGCCGAGGCGGAAATCAAATTTGCCGACGACGACACAATCCGCGAGCGGATCGCCGGGCTGAAAGGACGATGACACCATGAGAGACGTTGCGATTATGGGCGCCGGCATGATCCCCTTTGGCCGGCGCGACGAAGATACACTGATGGAGATGCTGGCTTATGCATCTCTGAAGGCGTTGGATGACGCGGGCTTAGGTGACAAATCGGTTGATGCGGTGTACGTCGCCAATATGGGCGGCGGGATGCTCCAGCATCAATCGGCGATTGCCAGCTCGCTGGTCGATCGCCTCAGTCTGCTGCCCGCGGCCGCTGAGACGATCGAGAACGGCCCCGCCTCCGGCGCGTCGGCGATCAAGAATGGCTTGCTGGCCGTGGCTTCCGGCTATTACGAC
>JADGQE010000052.1 GCA_017882055.1 Thermoflexales bacterium | reverse complement strand
ACGCGGTAAACAAATACTGTCAGCCTTTACCGATTCATCCACGCATCGACGATGCGTTGTATCGTTCCATCACGCTGCATCGAATTCAGCGCACCGTTGATGGCGTCCAGCAACTGCGTGCTCTCACCCCACACCGCAATCGCATACGGATCACGCGTTACCTGATCCGTACGTTGCAGCGCCGGGTATTTAGGCAAAAGCTGCGCGGCGCTCGCGCCATCGACGAGCGCTTCATCCGCTTGACCCGTCACCACGCTTTGCAGCGCATCTTCAAGCGTGGCCGTGTATTTAAGCGTGATGCCGCTGGTTCGACGGGCCATACGCCGCGCCGCCGCGTCGCCTTCTGAACCATATTCGACTGCAATCGAACCCTGCGAAGGTGTGCGACCCTCGGTCGCCTGAACCTTCGCAGGGTTAATTGGCTTAACGGCTACCTGCCCCGCATCAAAATACGGCGTCGAGTATTGCCACTTGCCCACGCGCGCCGGATCGATGATCAGCGCTGAGATCGTCGCATCCGCCTGGCCGACCTTCAACACATCGTACAGGCTGTCGAAACTGGTGTTGCCAAATTCCGCCCGCACTCCGATCCGCCTGGCGACCTCGTTAGCAATATCCACGTCGATACCAAAGAAATCGTTGTGGCTGCCCAGACCATCGAACGGCATGTAACTCGCGTCGATGGCGAAGCGGATCGCGCCGTCACGCCGAACGCGCGCCCACGCCCTATCCGGCTTGCGATTCAACCACGCGGCAACATCGGGCACAAGTGCCAGCAGCACCAGGCCAATGCCAAGCAATAAGAGTACGGGCTTCGTACTGCGCGGCGCGTGCGCGTCATTTTGCATGGGTCAACGCCTTCTGTACTTCATCATAGATCGGCCTGGGCTGGAAATCCTCCGTGACCCACGTCCAATTATCCTGATACGATCGCGTCGATTGCGGATAACGGAAGGCCCACATCGCCAGCATGGCCACCCAATCGGTGCGCTGCGCCCAATCGAAAGCCGCCAGCGTATACTCGATTCGCTGCGCGGGCGTGACAGACTTGTTCCAGCGCGGACTGTCGTTCCAACCCGCTTCAGTGATATACACTTGCCTGGCCGCATCGTCATGATCGATCATGATCTGCCGCAGCAACTCCACGCGTCGAAAGTTGATCTGATCTTGATCGGGCGGATCGCTCATCGGCGCGTTTAGGCCGTAAGCGTGCGCCGCCAGGCCGTCGAAGTAATCTTTCGCGCCGGCTTCGTACATTTGCTGTAGATAAATCAAATCGTTCAAGCCGGCCGAACTGCCGAGCGGTTCACGCGTTGGCGCAAGCGCCCCGGCCAGCACAATGACGTTGGGATCGGCCTCTTTGGCGCGTCGATAGGCAATCTTCAACAAATCGACGTAGCCCGCCGCATCGACCGGACGCAGCCCCCATTCGAAACTCAGATTCGGCTCGTTCCAGATAATGATGGTGTGGACCCGATCCTTATATCGATCCACAAACGCATATACAAAGTCGCCGAAGTCGGCATAGTGATCGGCGTCGAGGTAATTGAACGTCGTCTCACGCTCACGCGGATCAGGTCTGGCCCAGGCGGGCACTAATCCAAGGCGCGCAATCACCGTTAAACCTTGCGCTTGCGCATGATTGATCACTTCGTCGGCGTGACCCCAGCCGAATGATCCCTGGTCCGGCTCAAGATACGCCCACGGGAAAAACTCGACGATCCACGGCGCGCCCATTTCGCGCACCATTTGCAGCGTGTGCTGAATCTTCCACGGCGCGGCCTCGTCCGTCAGGCGCGTATGTACGCCTGCTTTGGGATTGAGCGTGTCAACGTGCTGCGGCGGGCCGATCGTGATCAGGGGCGAACCCGGCCACTCAACTGCCCAAAGCCAGATCAGGATCAGCAAGCCACGCAATACGATGTCGAATCGAATGGGGCGCAACATATCACAGCCAATTCTAAAAACAAAATTCCCACGAGTGGAGAGACTCAGACGCCGGTCCGTGTCTTTTTCCATCCGTGGGAAATCAATGGGTGATGTCGCTGAATTATTCTTCAGCCAGACTGGCGATCTGCTTGAGCACGCCCATCACGCCGATGCCGGCCTGCAGCGCGGCCTGGGGCTGCACACTGGGCCTGCCAACACCCGCCGATTCGCTGGAGCGAATAAAGAAAAACGCGGCGGCGACACCCGCCATCGCGCCGAGAAATCCGCCGAGCAACAGCGTGCGAGTCTTCCATTCACTGGGAGTCGGTTCCATTGTTTAGCTCCTCTCGATTAGCTTTGATCGTTTTTGCTTAACGCGCTGATCTGTCGCAACAATTGGATCAGGCTCAAGACAATCGGCAAGGCGGCCAACGGCGAGAGTTGGACACCCTGCGGCTCACGCTGTCGATCTCTTTCCAGCGCCACGGCATCGGCGTGCGAATACAATCGCGCCGCAATCACGCCCACCAACGCGCCAATCACTCCGCCGGCGATCAAGAACGGCGTTTTCCAATTGCCCGAAGTATCAGGTTTTTCGCTGCTCATGGTTTGACCTTGGAGATCGGCTGCCACAATTTATGCCACCAGGTTCGCGTGGTTACAACACGTGCTTCAGCCGATACAAATGAACGGACTACTTTTTCGCCGGCCCGATCGACGGCTGCGTCGACGCGGCGCAGTGTTTGATGCACCGACTGCAATTTGGGTGGCAGCGCGCGGCGACCTTTACGCAGCAGCCAGTTGGTGCCCAGCAACAGCGCCAGTGGAATGAGCAGGCACAGCATCGTCGGCACGATGAGAATAATCAGCGAAACATCACGCAGCGCAGGTATCATGACGGTTTTCCTGAAGCCTTGCGAAGGTTACAAGTAAAGACGCCCTATTTCTTTCAACCCTTCGCAAGGTTGGGTAGCTCGATTATAACCGCAAGTCCGACTACTGGCAATTGTCATACGCCAGGTTTTCGATCGATAACTTTGGTTTCCACAATAAGAATGTGACATCGAAATGGACACAAGTTTGTCCATTATTTTGCACGGTATACGATCGCTGCAAACCGACGCCAGTCTGCTGACGCTCGTTGACCGGCCACAACCGAAAGTCGGTGCCCAGGGCCGATGTGGTCAACTCGCCACGTGCGACAAGTCCGATCGCGAAACACATAAAGCAGCCCACGCACACCACCAGCATCGCCAGCCCGATCGGCGCGATCCACTTCAAGCGTTCTTTCCATTTGAGAGGCGCGTTAGCCGGAACGTTTTCCATGTCGAACACAAAATATTTCGCGTTGATTCGCGTTGATTCGTGGATCAAGCTTCGCTAATTCACCGCCAGCGATCCCACTCCGCCCTCAAAGCGAATGTCGATCTTGTTGGCCGCCGTGTCGTAATCGGGCGAGACGTACTCGCTGCCATTGCGCGGAAAGCGCGGCGAAATATCATTCGAACCAATCGCCCTGCTGGTATGAATACGCGCCGCCACGCCGTCCGGCACACGCAATCGAACCGAGGCCGCGCCTGACTCAACCTTCACTTTGGTATAACCGGCCGCACGCGGCAAATTCGCCACGGTGCTGCTCGCGCCCGTGTGAATGGCGAGGTCAGTAACTTTGAGATCGGTTAGATCCAGATTACTTTCCGCGGCACCGACATCCAGTCGTAGTGACAGCGGCACTTCACGCGTCAAGCCGACTTGCCAGTTGAAGCCACGCCAGCCCCAGTTCCAACCGAAGAACCACCAATTGGGCGAATCGGCCCGCAATCGAACGCGACCATCGGGCGAGGCATCGTATCTCACGCCACCTTCATAGGTACCATCTACGATCTTGCCGGTTGCCGCCGCGCCGATCGATAGCTTGCCCGCGCCGAAATCGATCTTCACATCAGCCTTCGGGGCCGAGCCTAGATCGAGCGACAACGTCTGGGTATCCCCACGCCGGCCTGGCAATATCGAACCCACCAGAATCTCAAGACCGATCAAAATCAGAATCAACGGCCAGAACTTCGAGATGAATTCGCCTACATCCGGGATCACGTGGAAGTTAGCCAGCAGAAACAGGACACCCAGGGTAATCAGGATCAACGGCCAGACAATTGAACCTCGACGACGATACATGGTTTGCTCCTTAGTTGCGTGTGCAATCTGACGGAAGATTTTTGACCAGAGGAAGTGCACGTCAGAGAATTTCGATCTGCCAGTCAACGACTTGCAGATCAGGCCGATTGTGCTCGATCCAGCGCACGGCGGCGGTCAGCACCTGCTCGACCTGCGGCTGCTCATTCGATACGCAGGCCAGCCCGATAACGGATGCCTGCCAGCTATCCTGCCGATCGACTTCGGCGGCCGAGAGGTTGAACTCGTGATGCAACCGGGCCAGCAGTGGCTTCAGTGCGGCGCGTTTGCCTTTGAGTGATCCGTTGCCGTCCAGATGCAGTTCGATCGTGCAGACCCCGATGATCATCACCGCGATTCTAACATGGGTTGTGCGAAAAGTGAAGCGCAAGACGCATGACGGAATACGCGGCACATTTGCGTATCACATCCGGTACGTCCAACTCTCTGCCGCATATTTGTCACGACGCAGCTCTTCAGTCCAGCTGCGTTCTTGCGATGTCAACTCGCCGGGCTGCAAATCGAGATCGAGCGCACGGGAAAAGCCATCGGCCATCGATCGGGCTGCCGACTCATAATCGACGACACGCCCAATCGCCGCTTCAATCGTCGTCGCTCGCCGGCGAACGCGATCCGGATCGGGCTGGCTCGTCAAACACCGGCTGATGCGGGCAATATCGCCGCAGAGTGGAAGCGATCCGTGCTGCAAAACCACACCCGATTTACGCATCTGCGCACTGCCGACCAGCTTCCGGCCATCGAAAACGATCTCGTAGTTCGAGGGAACTTCGAAGCACACCGGGCCTTGATCACGATCGTGCACATCAGGCCGTTCGACTTGCCGCGTCGGCACGCCCAGCAACATCAAGCCGTTGAGCAAGCCTTCGCTTAAACGCCGATAGGATTCGACGAGCGTGCCTTGCACGCGCGGCTCATTCTCCGGCGCGATCACGCTGTAAGTCAACTCGTCGGTATGCAGGATCGCGCGGCCGCCGGTTGGACGGCGCACCACATCAACACCCAATGATCGGCAGGCATCCCGATCGACATCCGCGCCGGGTTGAGCTTGCCCCAATGATAGACACGCCGGCTGCCAGCCGAAGAAACGCAGCGTCGGCAAAACGAGCCCGGCCTGCACCGCGCGGCTGATCGCTTCGTCGATCGCCATGTTGGTCGCACCATCGAGGTGGCCGGTATTGAGAAGACGCCAGGTTGAATGAGGATACATTGCAAGCACACTCTCGCCCTTAAATGATTGCGCTGAAATTATAACACGCTAGAGTTGCCAGCCGATCGTTGCTGTGGTAAACTAGGGTCAGTGTTGCCCCCGTAGCTCAGCGGATAGAGCACCGGCCTCCGGAGCCGGTGGCGTGAGTTCGATTCTCACCGGGGGTACTCACCACATGGCGAGCATCATTAGCTGATGCTCGCTTTTGCTTCCATTTGATTGGGCGCAATACTTGAGAACATCATTCGACCAAAAAAACAGGTTCTTCTGGGTACAGCGGGAAATCGGACGCAGATTTCGCAGATGGGATCAAAAAATCAGCGCAATCAGCGTCAATCTGCGTCCAAAGATCTTTCGGTTCCCGTTCAAGTCGGAAGAGCCAAAAAACAAAAGCGTGGGACAGATTGAATCATCCATCCCACGCCAGACAACAAAATACCCCTGCTGGGAATTGAACCCAGGCCTCAGCCTCCGCAGGGCCGCGCTCTATCCGCTGAGCTACAGGGGTGTTTCAAAACAGCACTGGATTGTTAAGGCGGGGAGGCAGGGATTCGAACCCTGGGTAGAGTTTTGAAGCCCTACAACCGCTTAGCAGGCGGCTCCGATCGGCCACTCCGGCACCTCCCCTCTTCTCAAGCCAAGGCGGAGGGAGAGGGATTCGAACCCCCGGTAACCCATAGGGCTACAACGGTTTTCAAGACCGTCGCCTTAAGCCACTCGGCCATCCCTCCTCTTTTCAACATCAGGATGCGCGAGTGTGAATGCGACGGCGAGTATACCACGCGCCCGATCACCTGTCAAACTTTCCGCGATACAATTGCGCCAATCGCCCGTAATAACGATAGCCGAAATAGTAGGCTAGCAAGATCGATAAACGCAGTCCGTGCCAGCCATCCCGATAGCCCTTCAGCGTCCCAAAGCGCCACCAGAAATGTTTTAACGTCATGTAATATGGCGTGTAGAATTTCGATTTGGCCTTTTGCTGATAAAGATTCATCGCTTCAAAATCGATGCGGGCTTGTTGCTTCGCGTGGAACTGCGCGATCGATTCGTAATTATAGTGAATCAGCGGGTTCTTCAGGTAACCCGATTGGCCTTCCAACTCCACGATCTCGGAAGCCGGTCGCTCATAGCGAGCATAGCCGCGCCGCAGCAGCCGCATCTGATGATCGGGCCAATAACCGGCACCACGAGTGAGTTGGCCGAAGAGATAGTTATCACGCGGCACGTACCAACCGCTGACGTTCCCTGCCTTCTCAATCGCGCTCCGAATCTCTTGCCCCAGCGCAGGCGTAGCTCGCTCATCGGCATCAACAAAGAAGATCCAGTCGGCCTCAACTGCCTCCAGCGCGGCATTGCGTTGCGAAGCAAAATCGGAAAATAGATACTGAATGACTTCCGCACCACACGCACGCGCAATCTCGCACGTTCGATCGGTACTGAGCGAATCGAATACCACGCGCCGATCGGACCAGGTTAGCGAGTCGAGACACGGGCCGATATGGCGCTCTTCGTTCTTCGTCAAAACGATGACGGCAAGCAGATTGCGTGTTACGGATTGCATAGAAGTATCGTCTTCCATCATTGCCATACACCAATGATCTCTTGGCAAGCCGCCTGCATCTCGGCGGAAGCACCCTGCATGCGGCGACGCATACCTAATCGAACAATCAACCGTGCCAGCCACAGCGGCGCAAACTGCGGATGTTTCTTGTGTAGTCGATACCGCGCTGTCCATAGTTTGATAAACGCTTCGACTCGTACCTGCGAGGTGCTTTTGCCGCTGTGATGAATCACGTGCGCCGACGGCACGCACAGCAATTGCCAACCGGCTTCCTTGAAGCGCGCACACCAGTCGATCTCCTCGCAATACAACGCAAAGCCTTCGTCAAACAAACCGACTTGCCGAATCGCCTCGGCGCGCAGCAGCATCACTGCACCCAGCGGATGATCGATTTCGAAAGGTTGCGAGGCAGCATACAGGCGCTGCGGATAGCGGCCATTCAAGCGCGACTCATACAAGCGCGCGGGCGCAGGCAGCAATTCGATGTAGAGTTGAGCCAGTCCGGGGAAATGGAACGCGCTGTGCTGAAATGATCCGTCGCTGTATGATAACCACGAAGTTACGACGGCCACATCCGATCGCGAGCGAATCACGTCCAGTAAAGTTTTGATCGCGCTCGGTTGAACTTCGGCGTCGGGGTTGAGCAGTAACACAAACTCAACGCCCTGCTCCATCACCCGGATGTGATTCAAGCCAATATTATTCCCGCCAGCAAAACCAAGGTTCTTTTCGCTGGCAATCACTTCGATGCGCGGATAACGCGAGCGAACCATCTCAACACTGCCATCGCTTGAGGCATTGTCGACGACAATCACTCGCGCATCAATCGCAGACGAATCCAGTTCGGCGAAGAGCGAATCGAGGCAGCGCGTCAGCAAATCGCGCACGTTCCATGAAACAACAATGACGGCCAAAGATGGCAACTGGTCAATTGGGGATTGGTCAACTGGCGGCTGGTTCATTGATCATTGTAGCCTACACCATCTTCTCGCGAATCTTGGCACTGGCAAAGTCCATCACCGCGACGACAATAACGATCGCTGCAACGGCAGTGCCGGCAGAGCGATAACTGCTGAAAGGAAAATATTCGTTGTAGAGGAGCGAACCGATACCGCCGCCGCCGGCAAATCCAACAATGGTCGCCATGCGCACATTGATGTCCCACTGGTAAATCGAATAGGATACGAATGGCGGGATGATCTGTGGCAGAACGCCATACACGATCGTCTGTAGACGCGTCGCGCCAGTTGCCGTGATTGCCTCCAAAGGACCGGAATCAATGTTCTCGATGGCTTCGGAAAATAACTTGCCAACCAAACCGAATGTGGTGATGGCAAGCGCCAGCATCCCCGCAAAATTCCCGAAGCTAACCCAATAGAAAAAGATCGCTACGTACATTAACGCTTCGATGGAACGCAGCAAGTTAAACAGGCTACGTGTGAGGTAGTAAACCCAGCTGGAGAGGCAGCTTCGCCCCGTCAGGTTGCGTGCAGCTAGGAAACTGAAGGGGATCGCCACTAGCGCGCCCAGTGTCGTGGCTAACAACGCTTGGAAGATGGTAACAATCATTTCCCTGACTACAGTGCTCACAACTTCTGGAGAGAGGTTGAGTGAAACGAAATTGGCGACGAACGGCGCCAAAGTGGGGGCAGGATTGAGCAACTGTTTCAGATCAATCTCACACAACTGCCAAAAGTAAACGAAAACCGCCATACCAACCACAATATAGAACCACGCGCGGAGTGATTTGTAGAATGGTCGCGGCGGCTCAGTGGTTACACGCGTTGTTCCGACCAAAACGCGTTCTCGCCATTTCGCGCTCACATAATCCACGATGATGATGACGATCGCAACCGCCCACAGTGCAGCGGCGTATTGCGTATACCCGCTCTTGCGAATCGTTTCCACGATGAAGAACCCGATTCCGCCGCCGGCTACAAACCCGACAATCGTTGCCGAGCGCATGTTAATGTCCCAGCGCAATAGCGTATAGCCCAGGAAAGGCGGTACAATCTGAGGAACGACGGCGTAGCGGATGGTCTGAAACAGATTTGCCCCTGTTGCCGTGATGGCTTCAATCGGGCCTGAGTCAATGTGTTCTATCTCTTCAGAAAACAGTTTGGCCAACGCGGCAATCGAGTGGATGGTGAGCGCCAGTACGCCAGCGAACGGACCAGGGCCAACCCACAAGACAACGATCAGCCCCCAAATGAGTGTGTCAACCGCGCGCATCACATTGAGGAATGTGCGCGTCACATAATAAATCACGGTCCCGTCGGGGACGCGTGACATGATGTTTCGGGCGGCCAGGAAACTGAAGGGAATAGCGAAAATGACCGAAAAGATCGTGGATATTAGGCCGAGGGCAATCGTCTCGATGATTTTGCCCGCTTCGAACGTCGGAACCTCCACTCCCTCCTTTACTAAGCCCAGGCTTACGAGCCAGGCCGGTGCAGGCTTGGGCACGATATTGCCGAAGATGTAATAAAAGTTTTCACTGGGTACCCATGCACCGGACTCGTTCTGAGTGACAAGATCGGGATGGATAATGTCATCGCCGATTTTGAGTGCATTCCCAAAGCGCGTGACCAGACGATCGAGCCGGACGTCTGTTGTCTGCCATGCAATGAAGTAGACGACCAGCGCGATGACGAGCAAACCAGGCCAGCTGATGCTGCGTCGGCCCTGCGCGTGGCGATAGGCGTCATAGACGTTCCATCCCCAAAATAGCACGAACAACAGCCACAGCCAGCTCGTCTGGAGATTGGCCACTGTCACCTGGCCGATTTTGAAATTGTCCAGTGCCCAATAGATCAAATAGCCCTGCACCAGCGCGGCCAGGAAGATCAGCGCGCCACGCCCACGTTTGCCCAGATAAAATTGTCCTGCGCCGGGAACGAGCAACGAAAACAGAGCAGAGAGAGTAGAAGATGATTTCATGGCAGATCGCTGCAGCATTTAACTGATTGGGGAAGGCAGTTTTCAGACGGCACAAGTCAGCGAGGTGCAGGCTGAAGCCGGTGCTTCAGGCCGTTACACAATTGAAACGCGTTCGGCTTCCTGGCCGTAGATCGCCTTGAACTGCGCATCGTCAATTTCTTGTGGCAAGCCCTGGAAGACCAGCCGACCGTCTTTCAAGGCAATCGCGTGCGTCGCATACCGATGGACGAGATCGAGGAAGTGGAGACTACACAACACCGTGATGCCGAGCTCGCGATTCATCCATTCCAGATGCTTGAGGATCGTATGCGCCAGTACCGGGTCAAGCGAGGCTACGGGTTCATCGGCCAACACCAATTTGGGATCTTGCATCAACGCGCGAGCAATGCCCACGCGCTGCTGCTGTCCGCCTGACAATGAATCCGCGCGAGTGTGCGCTTTATCGCGCAGTCCCATCCGATCGAGATTGTCAAGCGCACGTTGTCGATCTTCAGGCGAAAAATAATTAAATAGACTTTGAGACGGCCTAACGTACCCGAGTCGCCCCGATAACACATTGGTGAGCACCGACGATCGTTTGACCAGGTTGAATTGTTGAAAGACCATCCCGATCTGACGGCGCACTTTACGCATTTCGGCAGCAGACAACGCAGTCAAGTCTGTGTTATTCCAGATAATCTTGCCCGAGGTCGGCTCGATCAGGCGGTTGATACAGCGAAGTAACGTCGACTTGCCCGATCCGCTCAAGCCAATGACGGCCAGAAACTCGCCATCCTCGACTTGGAAACTCACGTCCTTTAGCGCGACGGTTCCATTAGGATAAACCTTGGTAAGATGCTCGATGCGCAGCATAATCTTCCTCAATAAGAGTAGGGGCGAAATGTGCTTCGCCCCTACCAATCCGTCAGGAATCGTTTTACTGCTTGACCAACGTGGCTACATCGACGCCAGCCTTCTTCAACGTCTCGGCAAACGGCGCATAGTACGTGTTATAGTCGGTCTTTTCAAAGTTATTGTAGCTATAGATACTCTTGACGACTGCATTTCCGCCCGGATCGGCTTCCATGGCCATGAGGGCATCAACGGTGATCGACCTGATAGTTGGATCAAGGCCCTTGACGAACTGGAGACCGTCATTCGGGATGCGATCGCCGACGGCAAATACCTGGACTTTGGTCGCAATGTCCGGGAACTTGCTCGCAAGGTTGGTCGGCTTGTCCGTCAAGATGTCCATGAAGGCAACGCCCGCATCGCAGTCGCCTTGATACACGGCGATGGCGGCTTTGTCATGGCCACCGGCGTAAGTGCTCTTGATGTCCTTATCCGGGTCGATTCCCAGCGATTTGAACACGATACGGGGAACGATACCGCCGGAAGTGGAACCCGCAGAAGTAAAGCAGAAGGTGTGACCCTTTACATCCTGCAGCGTTTTAATGCCGGTTGCGGCTGTCGTAAAGTATTCAGGTTTGTAGAACGAGGCGAGTTGACCGGCCATCGCTTTGTCGGGATCAAAGTCGAACGCTGCGTACGAGCCATCCGGCTTCTGGTAGCCGTACTTGCGCTGCGCAATCAGGGCAACGTCAACGTCATACTTCTGCTTCGCGAGCAGGATCGAGAAGGTATTGAGGAAGCCCATTTGAGCTTTGCCGCCGCCTATTGCTTCAATCGAAGCAGCTTCGCTTGTTCCGGCCTCAACCTTGTAAGTCAATCCCGTCATTTTGCCGAGGCAGTCGGCCATGGCGGTGCCGCCCCGGGTGATGAGGCTGACATCTACCGAAGGCACGAATTCGATCACGATGGGCTTGTCGGCCGAACCGAGATCTCCCGCTTTGGGTGACATCGCGTTGGGCAGCGGATCACACTTGGCCGGAGCGAGCGTCGGCAACGGCGTCTTGGCTGCCTGGGGTGCCTGGGTCGGTGCGGGCGCAGTCGTGCCAGCGGGAGCCGGAGCCTGCGTGGCTGGTGCAGCTGCTGGCGCGCAAGCCGTTAACGCAATCGATAACAACACAAGCAAACTCAACACACTATATAGCGAACGTTTAGTGAACATCGTTTCTTCCTTCTCCTTAAAGATAGATGGTTGATGTAACGAGGTCGAAACTACACAGCTAACTGAGGAACGGCATCACCTCCTTAAAACTACGATCTTGGCTGGCTAACTTAAGGACTACAATGCCGTGCAACATGGTACAACATTTGCGCGCGAACGGCAAGCGCGAAACACAGAAACCGGGTTTCCGATCCGGTCACGGTTGATCGATCGTGATGAAGTGCTGATCGACAAAGTTATTGACGTCCGTTATTTCGACATCTTCATGAATCAGCCCGGCCCAAAAGTACAACGGATCGCGCGGCGGTTTATGCGTAATGAGAATTCCGCCGGTGACCTGGACCTTCTTACCGGCCGGCAAGTAGTAATACGGCGTGCCATTGGTGTCGGTCACAACCGTGAGATCATTCGGGCCGCCGACCGCCCAGCGAAATGGATAGTTGCGTAAGCTGGTGTCGAAATCGATCCCGACTCGCCACGCGCCCGATTCTTCAGCAAAGCCTGGCACGTTGTAGTTGGTCGTATCCGTGTACACATAGCCCGGCGTGGGGCCGCTGGTGCGAATGGGCACCGAGCCGTAGTTCTCGACCGTTAGCGTGAAGTAGAGTGTTTGCCCAACCAATAACGATTTAGCCGAAAAATCTACCACGCCATCGACGATCTCGGCGCGCGGTATGCCGCCGCCAACAATCGTCAACGTATTGGTGGCCACCGTCACTTGCCCAACTTGATCTTCAACCCGCGCGGTGATCACATAATCGCCATCCGCCGGCGGTTCAGCACCTTGATCGACACCGGCATCATAATCGAACTGGTGCAGTCCGGCTTCGCCCGCCTTGCGCAACGAGCCATCTTTTTCGGTCATCGGATAGGGCGTGCAGTCAAGCGTGGGAGTATCCTTCGGAGGTATGGTCGAGCCATTGCACAAGCTATTTTGCAACGTCACATACAGCGAGGCCGGCTTATTGAGAGAGACATTGATCTGTGTCCGGTCAGAAATCCCGTCTTGATTAGGTGTAAATTCCTTCGGCTGAACCGTGAAGCTGGTGATCTGGGGCGCAGTCAATTCGCCGCCCGATAGGGTCAGCTGACCCTCCGCCGATTGGCTTTGCCCGGCCTCGTCGGCCGCCTCGACGACCCATTTGTATTGACCATCCGGGAGCAAACGTCCGTCGATCGCGCCACCGAACAGCACGTCATACGTGCCCGGTGCACGCGACTCTTCTTTGCGAAAGTAATGCCGTTGACCATCGCTGGATTCAAGATAAATCGACAGCGTCGCCTTGCGACTGAGTTCATAATGAATCTGCGTCGCGTCGGCCACGCCATCCGCATTAGGCGAAATCGTATTCGGTGTAAACGATGCTTTCGACAAGAGTGGGCGCGAACCGCACGCGGACAGAATCAACGCGCAGCTCAGCACCATCACACAGCGTATCCAGAAACGCAATTCAAC
>JADGQE010000367.1 GCA_017882055.1 Thermoflexales bacterium | reverse complement strand
TTGGGGCCGGATGTATGGCATGGGCGGTATGCAGTTAAAGAAGCGTGTCGACGAAGTGCTGGAACTGATCGGGCTGACCGACAAAGCCAACGTCAAAGTCGGCACATATTCGGGCGGCATGAAGCGCCGCGTCAACATCGGCGTGGGCTTGCTGCATCGGCCGCGCATCATCTATATGGACGAGCCGACGGTGGGTATCGATCCGCAGAGCCGCCGCAGCATCCTCGATGCCGTCAAGGAACTGAACAAGCAGGGCATGACGGTGTTGTACACCACGCACTACATGGAAGAAGCGCACGAGTTATCCAATCGGGTCGGCATTATCGATCACGGCCAGTTGATCGCGCTCGGCACGCAGAAGGAATTGACGCAGAAAGTCGGCGAGCACGATACGCTGCGCCTGCACGTCGGTGAGGGCGACAATGCCGAGAAGTTAGCGGCCGTCTTGAGCACGCTGCCCGGTATTCTGAAATGCTCGGCTACCGATCACGAAGTGGTGCTGATGGTGCCCGAAGCCGAAGACGCACTCGCGCCCGTCATCACCCGCGCGAATGAGGCCGGCATCAAGATTCATTCGGTCGATATTCAAGAGCCGAACCTTGAAGCCGTCTTTCTGGCACTCACGGGTCGAGCATTGAGAGATTAGTCAATTGGTCAATTGGTTAATTGCCGTTACCGAATAAGTCGCCTATTAAGGCCACCGACAGATCCTGCGTCTGGTGCGCTGAAATTTTCTTCCCGGATGGCAGGCGCAGAATTCAGCGTAAAAATGGCTGAAAATCAGGCTCAAAAACGGATGCTGATGATCCGCTTCATGATTGCTTCAACCACAATGTAAACAATGAAAAGTGTCGATAGGCGACTTATTCGGTTACGGGTTAATTGGTTACCAGTCGCCCAATTACTATAGCGAATTCCAGTTTTGTTTACGATCCGTCATTGCGAGGAGCGCTTTTTGCGACGAAGCAATCTCCATCCAATCAAGTCTGAGATTGCTTCGCAAAAGGCGCTCGCAACACATGCGGTGCAGTGCTCCCGTGACGCGTACCCATAAATTAACTTGGAAACTGCTCTAATCACCAATTGCTAATCATCATCATCGAGACACGCCATGAAGAAACTTCTCAACATCGCTTTCAAAGACCTCACCGTCGTCTTCCGCGATCGCGGCGCGGTGATCTATATGCTGGCCACGCCGTTCCTGTTGACGCTGGCGATGGCCTTCGCCTTCGGCCGATTGACGGGGGGCGGTTCGCAAAGCAGCGGCCTCGGCCAGATTCCGGTCGTCATCGTCAATCACGATTCGGGCCAGTTCAGCCAATTCATTACACAGACTTTCGAATCGAAAGACCTGGCGGACCTGGTGAAGCCAACTTACCTGACGGACGACGCAGCGGCGCGGTTAGCGGTAGACAACGATCAGGCCGCAGCTGCCGTGATCGTTCCGGCTGATTTCTCGTCGAATATTCTACCGGCGGGTGCGACAAGCGGTGATGTGTCTGCCTTCTCGGATCGCCAGCCAAGCGTTGTCGAAGTGTATAGCAGCCTCGTTCAACCGATCAGCGCGGCCGTGGTGCGATCCATTGTCGATCAGATCCTCAATCGCATGGCCGCGGGTGTGGCTGGCGCGCAAGTTTCGATCATGCAGCTCCTCACGAATGGTCTGGTTGCGCCGAACCAGATGCAGACCGTGGGCCAGGCGATCGGCGCGCGCGCGGGACAGGCGGCGACGCAGTCAAGTCTAATCACGGTCAATACGCAGTTGTCCGCAGCGGCGTCCTCAAACTCTGGCGGCTTCGACTGGCTTGGTTACATGGCGCCCAGCATGGCGATCATGTTTCTGATGTTCACGGTGACGGCCGGTGGCCGCAGCATCCTGGCTGAGCGCGAATGGGGCACACTGCCGCGTATGTTGGCGACACCGACCACGACCGCGCAGGTGCTGGGCGGCAAGATCGCCGGGACGTATCTTACGGGTACAGCGCAGATGTTTATCTTGATCATCTTTGGCAGCCTGGCCTTCCAAATTCACTGGGGCGCGCCGCTTGCCGTGGTACTGCTGACCCTGGCGTTAGTCGCGGCTGCGACGAGTTGGGGCATGTTGGTCGCGGCCTATTCGCGTTCGCCGGGTCAAGCGGCTTCGCTCGGTACGGCCATTGCGTTGATCTTCGCCGGTCTGGCCGGTAACTTCGTGCCGCGTCAGTCGCTGCCGCAGTGGCTGCAAACAGCCAGTTACATCTCGCCGAATGCGTGGGGACTGGAAGGCTTCTTGAAGTTGGCGGGCAACGGCACGCTAACGGATGTGCTCGTACCGATTGCGGCCTTGCTGGTGATGGCGGTGGTATTGTTTAGCGTCGCGCTGCTGGCTTTCCGCCGCCAATACGCGTAGGGGAACGATCATGCAGAAACTATTGACCATTGCCTGGAATCACATCCGGATTGAATTTCAAGATCGATCGACGATCGTCTTCTTTCTGATCCTGCCGATTGTCTTTACCATCATCATCGGCAGCGCATTGGGCGGCATCGTCGGCGGCGATAATCGTATCGCCGTGGCTTTCGTCGACGAAGACCGCAGCACCTTGTCGGCGCAATTGTATAACACACTGGATACCTCGACCGCCATTCACGCCGTTGCGAAGTCGGCGGAGGAAGCCAATAAGTTGCTTGAGGAAAAAAACGTCTCTGCCATGTTGACTGTTCCGGCGGGCTTTGGCGCGACGCTGATAGCGGGCAAGCCGATCGAGTTGAATCTGCGTGCAGCGCCTGGCGATTCGAATGTGCTGGCGGTTCAGCAGGCGGTCGGCTCGGCGGCCGATCAAATTGGCAGCGCGGCGTTGGTGGCGCAGTCCAGTATCTCTGAAGCCTTGAGCATCAAACCGTTTGCCAGTGAGGCTGATCGTCAAGCCTACTTCGATCAGAGTCTCAAGATGGCGCAGGATGTTTTGAAGAATCCACCCGCGCGGACCGAGGTGACGCAAGCCCTGCACGTCAATCTGAAGACAGCGGATGGGAATACGCAGGGATCAGCCGGGCAGCTGGTAACATGGGTGTTGATCACGTTGATCGGTGCGTCCGAGTTCCTGGTGAGTGAACGGCTGGGTGGTACGCTGCGCCGACTGGCTGTCACGCCGACTCGCAAATCGACCATCTTGCTCGGCAACATCCTGGGCCGTTTGGCGATGGGCATCGTGCAGATGATTCTGCTGATCGGATTTGGCGCGCTTGTCTTGAAAGTGAACTGGGGACAATCACCCGCCGCGTTGGCGCTCATCATCGTGTCGTTCGCCCTGGCGGCGGTGGCGCTCGGCGTGATGCTCGGCACATTTGTCACCACGCGCAGTCAGGCCGGAAGTCTGACGGTGCTGTTTTCGATGTTGTTCGCCGCGCTGGGCGGGTGCTGGTGGCCGTTGGAAATCACGCCGGCGATCTATCAGACGGTAGTCAAAGTCCTGCCGACGACGTGGGCGATGAGCGGCTTCACCGACGTGATCGTGCGTAGCAAGGGCGTCGTCGATATTTTGCCGAATGTCTTAATTCTGTTAGGGTTCGCCGCAGTGTTCTTTTTCATCGGCACGCGGCGCATGCGTTACGATTAAAGATCGTCAATGGCGTTGTGGTATAATGTTCAGCGTTCAATCTTGCAGGAGAAACTCCCGTGACAACTCGGATCGTCTAGTCGTTTGAATTGTAAGGGAACGCGAGCCGTTTGACTGATCGGCTAAACCGATCACGTTTAGACATCAAGGCCGAGGGCGTGTCCCTCGGCTTTTTGCTTTCCACGGGAGTTTCAAAATGTTATCCGTTAACAACCTCGCCAGGTCCTATGCGGACCAGCTCATCTTTCAAGATATCTCGTTTCATTTAACCTCGGGCGATCGGGTTGGCTTGATCGGCCCGAATGGCTGCGGCAAAACGACGTTGCTGCGTTTGATTCTCGGCTGCGAGCAGCCCGATCGCGGCAGTGTCTTTATCGATCCCTCGACACGCGTCGGCTATTTGCGGCAGGGACTTGAGTTTCCAGTCGGTGCAACATTAGCTGATGCACTGCGCGATGAGCGTGTCGAAGCCGTGGCCGAGGTCGAGCGTTTGGCCGATGCCCTTGCC
>JADGQE010000366.1 GCA_017882055.1 Thermoflexales bacterium | reverse complement strand
ATTGATCGGGCGGGGTCATGACGCCGAGCATGTAGAACGCATCGGGAGACAAGCCGATTAGGTCGTTCATGGCCTTGACCTGCGCATCGTAGGTGGTGGCACCCTTCACAATGTCGTACTTCGCAAACAGCGCCTTTATATCGGCCGGCGGCTCTTCGGCAATGGGAGACGCGGGGTTGTTATACCAGGCCTGCCAGGCCTCAGCCCAGTTGGATTCGCCGTTGAACGGGAAGTAAAAGCGCGGATCCAGTATCGGGTTGACGCCGCCTTCGCCCTGCCAGAGGAAGGCATCGCCGTCGTTATTGTCCTTGCGCGTGTAATACAGGGCGCGGTCTTCCGACAAGCCTTCGACGTTGACGCCCACCGCCTGCCAGTATTTCGCGATCATGATGCCGGAGTCGACTTCGCTCTTGTTGGCGTTGGCAATTTCGAGCGAGAACTTGAACGGTTTGCCATCGGGGGTCAGGCGGAAACCATCGGCGCCCTTCTTGGGCAAGACCTTGTCCAGCGCCTCATTGGCCTTGGCTACGTCGTATTCTACGTACTGGGTGGCCATCTTCTCGCTATAGAACGGCGAGTCCTTCAGCGGCGCCGCTTGCCACGGCTTGCCCTGGCTTACCCACACCGTGTCGATCACTTCTTGCCGGTTGATGGCGTAAGACATGCCGATGCGGAAGTCTTTGTTCTGGAAGATCTTGCGTATCGCCGGGTCTTTATCGGTCAGGTTGAACATGAGCACGAGCCGGTTGTTGGCGGCATCGGTCAGGTCAAAGAAGCGGTAGTCGCCCTTCGTCTGATTGTCAGAGAGCACCGCTTTGTTGGACAGCAGGTTGAAGTGGCGCATCTGGAAGTCGATCTTGCCGGCGCTTGCATCAAGCAGCATGGCGGGCACATCCTGGTACACCTTATAGACGAGTCTGTCGATGTAAGGATACTGCTGCCCGTTCTGATCGACTTTCGAGTAGTAGGGGTTGCGCTCGAGAACAAACTGGGTGGCGTTGGCGAGGTAAGGCTCTTTGACTACCCAGGCATAGAGCGTTGGCCGATCAGCCACCTGCCACAAGCTACCGGCGCCGCAAGCATTGCTCTGGCAGACTCTGGCGTTCCACAATTCAATCCAAGTTTTGAAACCGGCGTCTTTGACGACCTGATCCAGTTTAGCCTTGTCGGCGTACCTAGGGAAGAATTGCTTGGCCCAGTGGGCGGGCAAAGCGGTCATGCCGACCGCGTTGATGGAGGCCAATTCGAGCATGAAGGTGCCGTACGACTGGGCAAAGGTGAATTTCACCGTGTTGTCGTCCACCTTGGTAAACACTGCTTCTTTGCCGGCGATCTTGAACGTGCTGGGAACGCCGATATTGAGTTCCTTGTCATGGAGCATGTCAGTATACCAGAAGTCAATGTCGTCAGCGGTGAACGGCACACCATCTGACCATTTCAACCCTTTGCGCAGGTGAATGGTATATTCGGTGGCGTCCTGATTTACATCCACCTTCTCGGCCAGGTTCGGCTCCAGACCAGTCCAGCCTATGGTCCATTTCAGCAACTGGTCGTAACCGAAGATGCGTGTAAAGCCGGCATCGTCGCCGCCGCCTTTGGTGGCCAGGCGCCAGGTGCCGCCGTAGACGCCGACTTCATCGGCTTTCACTACCTGTGGATTTTCCGGCAGGCGTTGATCGACCGGCGGCAGTTTGCCGGCTTTCACTTGCTCGGCCAGCAACGGAGATTCTTTATATTTCGACGCAGGCTGGGCGGCCGGCTGTGTTGGCGCGGTCGTCGGTTGCGCCGGTGCAGCAGTCGGCTGTGCCGGCGCCACAGGCTGGGCCGTCGGCTGCGGGGCAGGGGTTGGTGTCGCGGGAGAGACGCAAGCCGCAGCCAACATCGACACGATCATGAGTACGGCTAACATACGGTAGAGGTTAGACTTCATCTCAGTTCTCCTATAGATTACCTGGGGTGTGGGCTTAACTGACATCATTCGAGTTTGAGGCGGCAAATTAGCGATCGGGCAACAGGCAACTCCTTTCTCCTCTTTTGTTTTGGGTCTGTTTCGCTAAACCTACTTGATTGAAATCCCGGCCGAATTGATCACACAGGGTTTTTACGTGGCTATCCCACGTAGGCTCCGATTGGGACTTCTTCCCGACAAAGGCATCAACACTTCAATAGCGCAGTGTCGTCACGGCATCGGCTCGATTGATCACGAGATCGTTTACGTGCGTTGGATAGCGATAGCAGATAGTGTCGGTGGTGCTGAAAACGTAACGGGTCACAGTCACATTCCAGAAAAAGATTTATAGACATGCACATCCTGGCACTGCCCGCCACACCGTGCGGGCGGGGCAGGTGTGCGCGCAGATTTGTGCACGCAGATTTCGCTGATGAATCAAATCAGCGTAGTTCAGCGTTAATCTGCGTCCGATAGGCTTGCCGCGACTAAGGCATCGATCATTTCCGGCGGCGTGCCGGGGCTGACTCCGCCACCCGCGGATAGGATCAAGCCGCGCCCGCCGGTCGTCTCAATACAGGCTCGCGCCCACGCCGTCACTTGATCGGGCGTACCGCGTACCATCAGATCGAGCGGCGGCACGTTGCCCATCAAGGCGATACCCGGCAGCCTGGCTTGCACCTCGGCGATATCGGTAGTGTGACTGAAGTTAAAAACGTCAAAGCCGAGATTCGCCATCGGTTGCAGCAAATGTGGGCAGGGCGTGTCGTTGTGATAGACCTTGATCAAGCCGTCGAACGCCTGAAAAATGCGTGACATCAGCGGACGGGCGTACTGCTCGAACAATTTGGGCGATAACATGCCGACGAGATCGTCCAGCACGAGGATGCCTTCGGGCGCGTGCAATACATCGAGTTGAGCACGCAGCCAGCGGATAACCGTGGTGGTCAACGTGTCCAGCAAGCGATTGATCTTGTCGGGTTCTTTCTTGAGCGCGATCATCAAATCGCTGATGCCCAGCAGCCATCCGGCGATGGCAAACGGTCCGCGCGCGGCCACCATCTTGATCGATTCGCTCTCTGGCAGCAAATATTGTTCGGCGTCGAGATAACGCTGTAAGACCAGCGGCATCAGGCCGTGGTGTTGCGGATCGGGCGGCTCCATGTCGCAGAGCACATTCAACCCGCCACGCACCGGCTCGATCGACGGCGGCTGATCATGATGCCAGTTGATGCGCGCTCCAAAGGCCGACGGTTCCGCCGCCATCCCGTATTCGATCCAGTAGCCCGGAATCCAGGCCACATCAGGAAAGCGCTCGTTCAAGCCCAGATAGACGCGCTGCCATTCAGCGGGGCGCAGAAAGAAATCGAGCGTGTCGAGGCCGGCATAACCGGGCAGCCACGGGCTATCGACGATCAACGCGACCGGCACTCGATCGGCACGCTGCGCGCCGTGACGCGCCACGGCGGCGAAGCGTTCCCAGGGTGTCGTCATCGATGGCTTCCGTTGTTGCCGTTGCTCGCCGGGGCGAGCGCGGTGGATTCGCGGACGATGAGCGGGCTTTCCATCAAGGTGTAGCCTTCTTCAGGCGGCGGTTGACCCTGAATCATGCGACGCAGGGTCTTCAACGCCAGCCGTCCCATGCGATACTTAGGCTGCGCGATGGTTGTCAGCGGTGGATTAGTGTGCGCGGCCATCGCGAGATCATCGATGCCGATCACGGAGATGTCTTCGGGCACGCACAAGTGATGGGCCCGGATCGCGTGCAGTGCCCCCATCGCCATCAAGTCGTTATAGGCGATCACGGCGGTCGGGCGCTGAGCGGGCGGCAGTGCCAGCAGCGCGCTCATCGATTGAAAGCCGCCGTCGACATTCGGAAAGCTGACTGGACACAGTTCGTTGGGCAGGGTAAGTTTAGCTTCACCAAGTGCGATCTCGATACCGCGCTGCCGGGCCTGCGAGGCGTGAGACTGAGCCGGCCCCGCCAGGTAGGCAATGCGAGTGTGGTTCAGATTGAGTAGGTGCCCGATCGCGCGGTAGGTGGCTGATTGAAAATCGACCATTAAGCAGGCGACATTGGGACGCCGCACGGCGCGGTTCAAGACCACAATCGGCGTCTTCTGTTTCTCAACCGCTGCGACCAGTTCTTCAGCCGCGATGCGCGATCCG
>JADGQE010000365.1 GCA_017882055.1 Thermoflexales bacterium | reverse complement strand
TGGGCAAATGCAAAGTCCGAAAGGACGCAGCGGCGATATCGTTCTGACGATATTCATCTTGAGGCAAAAGACAATCATGTCAGCGGAGCATACGGCGATGGTGATGAGCCTGGTTGAGGCACTAGAAGACGATCCTTTCTATCAGGCTATTACGCCAGATCATTCTGACAATATTGCTGGTCGCCGTGCAATCCTCAAGGATTACTTCGAATACTCGATGATTGAAGGACAAAAACTTGGCCGCTGCACCGTGATACCGGGCGACGACCGAGGAGCCGAAGTGTGGCTATTGCCAGCTTCACCCGCAGTTCAATCGGAAGCCAAAGCTGTTAAGGATAACTTTTGTATCAATTTCAAAACTTTAATTGACTTTCAGAAAACATAGATGTATACTGGTTCACAAGTAGACATCCAAAGCATTCGCGTTTAGTGCTCGGTGACGCTCGGAAAATCACCATCGACTCAGCGGTCAATCATCTGATTCTATGCAGGGAGTTATCTGATGACAAGCACATCGTCCACCACCCGGCGACTTCTCATCAGCGGTCTGATCATAGTGCTGATCTTGACTGCGGCCATCATCCTTGACGGCCCACCCACCCTGACCAACAAAACGTTCGCAAAAGGCGATGTCTCAGCTCTGGCCCGCTCCGGGTATTACGGCTCACATTGTTCCCCCTATCCTTACTGCACTTTCGTGCCCATCATCATGCGCCAACTGACTCACTGATGGCTGTCTGCGTGTGAGCACCCCGCAGTTCGACCGTCAATCCAACGGATTAACTGCCCCTCGCCGCGTGTGGGCCGTGGCGGGGGGCATTGCTTGTCTCTATCTACTCTGCCTGCTGTCGCTGCCTGACCGCCCGGTCTTCTGGTCGCCCGATGAAGGCGGCAAATATCTGACCCTGCACCAGATGGTTACCACTGGCGATTGGAGCGCTCCGCTCCCGTACCCTGCCGCCCCGATCGATCCGCGCCTCGATTACGTGCCGCTGCTCTACTGGTTGCGCGTGGATAACGCGATCTACAGTTGGTGGCCGAGCTGGTTTCCGGCGTTGTCGAGCGAACCGTATCAACTGCTGGGTGTGCGCGGCTTGTTCCTCGTCCCGATCGTGAGTGCGCTGCTGATCGGCCTGAGCGTCTATGCCGCCGTCGCGTCGATCTCAAAACGCGCGGCGCTGGGCGCACTGCTTGCCGTCGCGCTCGCCTCACCCGTGTGGTTCTATGGATTGACTTTTTGGGAACACACGCTGCACAGCCTGTTGGTTTTGCTGGGCTTTGGCGCAGCCCTGCGAGGCATGACGACCGATCGAGCGCGGTGGTTCGCGCTGAGCGGTCTGCTCTTGGGATTGGCGTTTTATCTGCGTTTGGAAACCGTGGTCTTCATCGGCACGATTGGGCTGCTGATCGGCGGATGGCTGATCGATCGTCTTCGGCGACGAGCGGCCACCCGATCGATCTTCATCAACGCACTCGTTTTCGGCATGAGTGTGATCATCGCTGTGACGCCGTTTCTGGTGCACAATCAGCTGGTCGAAGGCCACCCGCTGGGCCGCCACAACGCGGCCGCCGTGACGCGGACGGTCGATCGGGCCTTGAGTTACGCCCGCGAAAGTGCGCTCGAGATCGTGCCTAACGTCGTGGTCGGCTCGGTGGGCCATCAGGGTGTCGATCTGATCCCGTCGCTGCGGTGGCTGTTCGTGCTGGCCGTCATCGGCTGCTTCGCATCGGGCTGGCTGCTGCGGCGCGGGCTGGATGTGCCCGTTTATGTGGCGGCGCTGGCGTTGATGGCCCTGAGCGGCTTCGTGCTGCTCTCGCCCGAAGACTATAGTTCAATCCACGGATTGGTGCTCATCGCGCCCTATCTGGTTTTTGCGGGCTGGGGGCTGCATCCGGCCGCTGATCGTGTGACGCGGCTGTGGGGAGTGATCGCGGCGGTGGGCGGCGGACTATACGTGATCGCCACGGCGGTTGGCGGCTGGGCGGCGCAGGGCGGCTTACAATGGGGGCCGCGTTATGCCCTGCCGCTGATGGCAGTGATGGTGATCGCGGCGGCGCGCGGCTCACACGCGATCTGGATCGATGCCGCAATTCCGATCGGGATGAAGCGAGTCGTAATCGGATGTATGATCATTCTTGTGTTGATCGGCTTTGGTTTTCAACTGCGCGGCCTGCGCGCGATGCTGATCGACAAGCAAACGTACGTGAAGTGGGAGACGCAGTTGAACACGCTGCCGAGCGACACGTTGATCGCCACGGAGGATCAGTGGTTGGCACTGACCCTGCCCGGCGTGTACGAATCGCGGCCGATGCTGAAGGCGCAGCCGGGCGTATTGGCACCCGACGTGCGCGAACGCAGCACGCAGTCAGGCCTTAAGAACCTGTGTCAGATACAAATTGTGGTGGATAATCTGCAACTGCACTGCGCGCCGTTAAGCGCCGACAGTCCGTGATGAATTGACGATGCCAACATTATCACGCACACGCTTTAAGCACTGGCTGCCCGATCTGATCGTGATCGGTGTGCCGCTGATCGTTTACGGACTGACGCTGGCCCCGACTATCTTCGCCCTTGATAGCGCCGAGTTGACGACGGGCGCGTACACGCTGGGCCTCATTCACCCGCCCGGCTATCCGACGTATCTGGTACTGGGCCATCTCTTCATGCAATTGCCGCTGGGCGCGACCGATCCCGGCTGGCGGCTGAATCTCATGTCGGCGGTAACGTCGACCTTGACGACGTGGCTGGCCTATCGCATCACGCGGCGCTTCGTCACGCATTCGCTCAGCGCGCTGTTGAGCGCACTCATCGGCGCGTTGTCGTTCTATGTGTGGGGCGAATCCAACGTCGCTGAAGTGTACAGCCTGAACTGGCTGTTTGTGCTGCTGGGTTTTCTGTTGCTGCTCAACTGGATCGAATCCGGGCGCGATCGGTGGTTGTACAGCTGCGCGTTCATCGGCGGGCTAAGCTTGACGCATCATCTAACGTCGGGACTGGCTTTCCCCGGCTACGCGGCGTTGATCTTTTTCAACGGCCGCCGTCGCCCGGCGTTGCCCACGCTGCTGTTGGCCGCGCTGCTGTTTGGGCTTGGCCTGACGCCGTATCTATATCTGCCTCTGCGCTATGCGGTCAATCCCGGCATCGATTACGCACACAAGTATTTGCAAGCCGATTTGAGCACGCCTGCGGGCGTGGCCTGGTACGTATCGGGCGGGACGTTCCGATCCTTGCTGCGCCTCATGCCGATCGAGACGCAGCTAAGCGAAGCGTGGGCGTTTGCGAAGTACGTGCTGTACAACTATCTGGTGATCGGCTGCGGACTGAGCATCGCGGGCGTCGTGACGTTGTGGCGTCACCACCGATCGTTCCTCGCGGCGACCGCGATCGCATTTGCGGCCACGGCACTGTTTTACTTCAACTACGATGTCTTCGACAAGTACACGATGTACGGCGTGTGTCTGTGGTTGATGGCGATCTGGACTGGCCCTGGCCTGGAGGTGCTGGCGCAGCGCGTATCACGCCGCGCCAGCTATAGCGTCGCGCTGGGTTTGCTGGGGCTGCAGCTGATCGTGTTTTACCCGCAGTCGGATATGAGCCAATTCACGTCGATTCGCGATGCACAATTGACTGAGCTGACGCAGCTACCCGAGCGCGCGGTATACTTCGGCGACTGGGAAACCGTGGTGGTGTCTGAATATCTGCAAATCGTCGAACACCACCGCCCCGATGTGCTGGTGCTGAATCTGTCGTATATGGTTCCGGAGCAACGCGAACTCTACGCCGCGCAACTGGCCGGCTCCAATCGGCCGTTGTGTTTCTCGCGCGTCCTGGCCGATCAAGCTGAGAGCGACGGCGCGCTGGCCACCCGCGTCGGCGAGGACTGTTATCAGCTGCGCTGGCCGTAGGGTGTGATACAATCGGGCTTATCTTCGATCAGGTGAATGGCATGTCGGATGCGCGCCCCATCTTGAAATGGGCCGGCGGCAAAGGCCAGCTGCTCGATCGCTTGCAGCCGCTCTTTCCCCCCAGGTTCAATCGTTACATTGAACCGTTCGCCGGTGCGGGCGCCGTCTTCTTTCGATTGTTCAACCTCGGCCAGATCGGGGCCAATCCGCGCCTG
>JADGQE010000364.1 GCA_017882055.1 Thermoflexales bacterium | reverse complement strand
TTCCGTGCGAAGCCCCCTTTAGGGCTCCCCTGTGATGTGTTTTTCCATCACGGGGGAGGGTTAGGGAGGGGGTAAACTTTACTCCAGCGGCACCGTTTCAACCACAAGCACTTGCGTTTGATTCTGAACCGCGGTGCGCACGAGCAACACCAGCACCGGCGACAGGATCAGGGCGCTGGCGATGAGCGCCGCCGGGATGCCCAGCGCCGTGCCGATCGCGCCGACGATCGGTCCGCCGATGATCTGCCCCAACGCATCGATCTGGCTCGACATGGAGATCACCGTGGCGCGCACGCTCGAATCGAGATGTTGATTGACCCAGGCCGTGTAGATCGGAAAGGTCGTGCGTCGCACCGACGAAGTCAGCCAGTAAGCCGCCACTGCCAAGACAAAGTGACCGGTTAGCGCAAAGGTCGCGATGCCGGCGATCATCAGCGCATTCAACCCAAACAACGCGTGCGCCGCGATGAGGTGATCGTTGGTATTGACTCGCCTGCGAGCGAATTCGGTGGTGCCGATGCTGAGCAACATGCTCACGGCGCTGATGAGACCGAACCACATGACCGGCGGCAAGTTGCCGATGGTTGGCAGCGTGATGTCATTCAGTAGATGCGCCGTCCACAAACGATCCCAGCCTTCGCTATACAAACCGTAGATCAGACCGATGCTCAAGATCGAGATCAGCACCGGCTTGCCGCGCACCAGGCGCAGGCCGCTGCGAAACGTATGGACCATCGACTGCCAGTTGCTGCGTTCTTCACGCGGCGTCGGCTTGAAGCCGGTCTCCGGCATGCACCCCATCAGCACGCCGCCCATCACGATATACAACACACCGCCCAGGACGATGGGGACGTTGACCCGAACACTGCCGGCCGCGACGCTGAGCACGATGCCGATCAATGCTCCGATCTGCCCGAGCTGCGCACCGCGCAGGAAGGCGCGACCCGCTCTGGCTTCACCGACTTCGTCCGCGATCCACGCTTCGGTTGCGCCGCTGGTAAAAGTATAACCCAGTCCCCACAGCACTTGTGCCAGCAGGATCACTTCGAAGCGCGGCACCAGGCCTTCGAGAACGAAGCCCGCGCCGATGAGAAACCAGCCGATGATGATCGACAATCGGCGGCTGTACACATCGGCCACGACGCCGGTCGGGATCTCGAACAGGAACGCGGAGGCTTCCACCACAGTTCCGACTAACACCAATTACAGCGGGTTCAGTCCGACGATCGTCACTTGATAGATCATGCTAACGGTAAAGACCATCGTCGAAAACAGCGACGACGTCAGTTCCATTGCGAGATAGAGCGGATACGCGTCGCGTTTACGTTTGACGTTCATAGCGATTCCTTGTGTGTATGGAAGTTAGAAGTTGAAGGTTGGATCTTATGAACTTCATTTATCACCAGGCCACCAAGTTTTCCTGGTGCCTTTGTGTCTTAGTGGTTATCTTCAGACCGGGACGCAGAATCCCTCCAACTTCTATCTTCTAACTTCCAACTTCTGATCTCCAATTTCTAACTTCCAAAGTATTCGCGCAAGCCGAGATAGCTGTTGTATCGGCGATTGGCAATCTGCCCCGCTTCCACCGCCTGCCGAATGGCACAGCCCGGTTCGCGGACGTGGCTGCAGTTCACGCCGAAGCGGCATTGCCCGATGAAGGGCCGCATCTCTGGCAGCAGCTGCGCAAAGTCGGCGATGTCATCCTCCCACAGCTTGAACTTGCGCTGGCCGGGTGTGTCGATCACGCTGCCGCCGAATGCGAGGTCAAACATCTCCATCGACGAAGTCGTGTGCCGGCCTTCGCTGTTGTGGGCGTTCACTTCATTCACCCGCAGGCCGAGGCCCGGCTGAATGGCGTTGAGCAAAGTCGTTTTGCCCACGCCCGATTTGCCCCACAACACCGAGATCCGATCCTTCAGCGCGGCTGTGACTTGATCAATGCCGAGATCGCCGACGGCGCTGGTCAAGATCACGGGATAACCGATCTTTCGATAAACCTCCGTCTCTTTCGAAAGCACATCTTCTTTCATGAGATCGATCTTGGTCAGGCAGATGACGGCGGGCAGGTCCGCGGCTTCCGCTGTAGCCAGATACCGATCGAGCAGTTCCCAGTGCGGAGCTGGATTGGCGGCGGGCATGACGATGACCACTTGATCGATGTTGGCGACGATGATTTGCTCCGGCGGTTTGGTACGCATGCGCCGTGCCCCGTCGAGTGCGGGCCGCGAAAGTTTATTCTTGCGCGGCAGAATCTCGGTGATGAAGCTGGAGCCGTCGTCCGTCACGCTGAAACGGACGCGATCACCCACGGCCACCGGGTCGGTCGTTGGATCGGTGATTTGTTTGCGCAATCTGTTGGCGAGGGCGCAGATCATGGTTCGACCGTCCGCTCGCACCGTATAGATTCCGACCGCTTTCTTGTAGACGATTCCTTGCGGGTTGCGATCAACGTTGTTGGCGTTGTCGAGGGTATTCAACATGGCTGGTATTCTCCAAAATAATGTAAAGCGGCCACAGACGATAACATCGCCGTGGCCGTGTAGGCGGACGTAGGGGCAAGATTTAATCTTGCCCCTACACAATAAAAAGCCACGGGCGGCGTGAGCGCACCCGTGGCTGGCAAAAGCCAGAAACGATCAGATCACCGATCGAATACAGGCGCACTCGTCGAACGCGAATTCACAACAACAGTTTGTTTTGACATACGTGCGCCTCCTTATTAGAATGGCCGAGAGTTTACCACAGCCCGATTGTCCGGTCAAGGCCCTGACGTATTATTCAAAATAATCGGCAGATAGAACTTGTAAAGGACTCCCGTTGTCATCAAGATCGCCGATGCGGTGACGACTGGCTGCGACTGCGATTGCGCCATGATCGTTGCCACATCCGATATGGCCTCAGTCGTGGTCAAGGGAATGTTGACGACCACCATTAGATCTGTTCCCGTGCCGATGTCGAGCACACTGGTCATCGTTGGAACGACAGTCAGGGTCCAAGATGCTGTTGAAGTGATCGCATATGAATCAGTTAAACTTCCCGTGTTCGTTAGACGCAGGGTATATGTAACCGGCCTGCCGGTATAGCCAGACAGCGAAGTCGAAGCAGGTTGGAGTGCCACGCTGTATGTAGGATTGACCGTTGTTGTCAGCGTCGTCGTAATCGATCTGCCTGAACTTTGAGACGCGACGTTTATGATGGCAGTATCACGCATCAAAGCACTAGCATTTAGTGGAACGGCCACCGTTGCTGTCACGGCAGTCGCGTACCCCGGCCCGATAAGCTCGGTGCTTGTCGGCACGATGGTTGTTGTCCATAAGTTGCTGCTGCTTGTCAGGCTGAACGTCGTCGTAGTGAAATCTGTGTTGGTGATGAGCAGTGTATAAGCGACTATTCCACCCGGGTTAGTGGATTGGGCTGAAGTCGTCGGCGCGACTCGCATACCATCGACTGCGGCTTTGATATCCAATCGACCGTAACCATAGACGTTGTTTGGCCAGCCGCTGCTGCTACACAAATTCGTCGCGATGTGAACAGCGGAATTGTTCAAGATTTCTTCGGTGGCCGTGATTTGGTTCTTTAATGAAGGACGCGCCGACCACAACAGGGCAACCGCCCCGGCTACGTTCGGCGTGGCCATGCTGGTGCCGCTCATCGAGCCGTAAATGTTGCCCGGTTCGCTCGATCGGACGCCGGTGCCCGGCGCGGCGAGGTCGGGCTTGCGGCGATTGCTGCCGTCGATGGTGACCGGGCCACGGCTGCTGAATGAAGCAATGGAGTCTAAGCCGGTATTCAGTGCGCCAACCGAATAAGCCGCCGCATAGAACGATGGAGGCTCTGTAATGGTCGAACAGCTCGGTCCAGAGTTTGACGCCGCCACGACCGTCATGATCCCGGCGGCGCGTTGGGCCTCGACGGCCGCTTGCAGTGTATCCACCGAACATCCTTCCGACACAGGACACGTCCACGAATTAGTAGTGACATCGGGCGCTTTCGATGGGTCGCCCATGGCTACTGTCCCCGTCACCGGGTAAGGGGCCAGGAAAAACTCAAAACATTCCAGATACGTCGACGGTTGGCCGACGCCGACGTTCATGTCGCGGCAGCCGATCCATTTTGCGCCGGGTGCCATGCCGATTTGGTT
>JADGQE010000363.1 GCA_017882055.1 Thermoflexales bacterium | reverse complement strand
AGCGGCGAAATTGGCATGAAACTAAAAGAAAAAAAGCATCGTCTGCATGCCGGCGGTGGCATTGTGGGTTACACGGCAGAAATGGGTACGCCTTTCTTTACGAACGATGTGGACAAGGTGCATTTCTTCATTCGAAATCCATTACTGCCCAATACGAAATCAGAACTGGCTGTTCCGGTCAAAATAGAAGGACGCATCCTCGGCGTGTTGGATATTCAGCAAGTGCCACCCGGTTATCTGACCCACCACGACATCCAACTGGTCAGCGCGGTAGCCGACCAACTCGCCATCGCGCTTCAAAAGGCAAACCTGTATTCTGATCTGCAGGCCTCCCTGAAAATGGAACAAGCCATGCGCTTGCAAATGGTGCAAAGCGAACGACTGACGGTCATGGGACGCCTACTGGCGTCTGTTTCCCACGAATTGAACAATCCTCTGCAAGCCATACAAAACGCGCTCTTTCTGCTGCGAGAGGAAACGGGCATTTCTGCGCAAGGCAAGCAAGACCTTGATATTGTGCTATCTGAATCGGAACGCATGTCGGCCCTAATCAACCGCCTGCGCGCCAACTATCGCTCCCCTCAAGCGGAAGATTTCCAACCGACGCAGATCAACACCATCATCGAAGATGTGTACGCCTTGATCGCCACCCACTTGCGGCATAATGAAATCGCCTTTGAGTTTCAGCCCGACCCTGAACTACCCGAGATTCCGGGCTTAGCCGACCAGATCCGTCAGGTGCTGCTTAATCTGCTCATGAACGCCGTAGAAGCCATGACGACCGGCGGACGCCTGATCGTCTCCACGCAACACCTGGCAGAGAGTCATGAAATGCTCATCAAAGTATCGGATACCGGTGCCGGCATTAACCCCGCGATTTTGCCCAATATCTTCGACGCCTTTGTCACCAATAAGGAACACGGCACCGGCCTGGGCTTGACCATCACCTACGATATTATTACCAAACATCGCGGACATATCCAAGCCGAAAATAATCCGCACGGCGGCGCCACCTTCAGCGTGTGGCTGCCCTGCGGCGATGAGGCTAGCGAATGAAAATCAGCGGACACATTCTGATCATTGACGACGAACCCGCGTTACGCAAAACACTGGCGCGCGTTTTACAGCAAGCCGGTTTTGAAGTGACGACCGCCGAAAACGGCGAGCAGGGTTTGGCCTTTTTACAAAGCTCCGATTTCGACCTGACCTACATGGATTTGCGCATGCCTGGCCTGAATGGGCTGGAGGTTCTCAACCTGATCCATGTCAAACATCCCAACCTGCCCGTCGTTTTATTCACCGCACAACCCGATGTCGGCTCGGCGGTGGAGGCCCTGCGGCGCGGCGCAACCGATTATTTATTGAAGCCGCTTAAGCCGGAAATCATCATCGAAAGAACCAAGACCATCCTCGCCGCCCAGCAAAAAGAAAGACGCAAACGCGAGATCGCCGCACAAATGGAAGCCTTGCAGGCCGAACTCAAAAATTTGGAAAGTGGCGAAAGCGTTGAAGTTATTTCCGCGCAGGCCAGCCCAGCTGCTGATCGTTTCCTCAAGCGTGGTGCGCTGACCCTCGATTTGCACACACGCCGTCTGAGTATTGGCGAACGGGTTATCAATTTACCGCCGGCAGCGTTCGATTATCTGCTGGTGTTGGCGCGCCATTCGCCGGACGTGGTGGACTGTCAAACCCTGGTGGCCGAGGCGCAGGGCTACCAGACGGATGCGCGTGAGGCACAGGAGCTGGTCAAGTGGCACATTCATCAATTGCGTCAGGCGATTGAAGCAGACGCACACACGCCCTCTTATTTGATCAACGTGCGCGGCACGGGCTACCGGCTCGTAGTCGATTAAACCTACCGTATCGATCCCACTTACTTAGCTCACCTTACGCAGAGTCACACCCGCGCAGGCGGGTGTCCAGTTGATTTGTGCTGGATTCCGCCCTTGCAGAGCAAGGGCCGCCTACGCGGGAATGACAAACAACGCTAACTGCGTAACATGAGTTACTAGATTTGAACCCGCTTCCGGTCCCAACCGGAGGCGGGTTTTCGCTGTAAGCGATCCCCCAACTTTTACCAACTTATTGCCGCGTTTCCCTAACCGCCAATCAGAAAGAAATCGGGGACAATGAGAGCCATGGAAACCTTCAATTCATCCAATAGAACTGATCCGGTCCGTATTCTCGTCGTGGATGATCACCCCGCCACGGCTGTGACCCTGGCGCGCGCCATCTCGCAATTAGGTCCACGCGTGGAAGTGATTTCCGCCACCAGCGGTCCCGAAGCGCTGGAGAAGGCAGCGGGCAGCGCGGTGGACGTTCTGTTCACCGATATGATCATGCCAGGTATGACGGGCCTGGAGTTGGTTGAGAAAATGCAAAACCACCCTGGCGGGCGTCCCGCCTTTATGTATTTGATCACGGCCTATGACGTGCCGGGGCTAAGGGAAACGGCGCGCCGGCTTAAGGTGAAGGAAGTCATCATCAAGCCAGTGCGCCCCGAACGGATTTGTCAGATCGTCAGTAACGCACTGGAATCCATGAGGCATAGCCCAGTGTCTGCGGCAGCAGTGGAAGCCCAACCCTTCACAATCCTGATCGCCGATGATAACCCCAGCAATGTAACCCTGTTAGTCCGTTACATGACCAGCGAGGGCTATCGTTATCTCACAGCTTGCGACGGAGTGGATACGCTGGAAAAAACGCGCGCAGAAATGCCAGACTTGATCCTGCTCGACGTGAATATGCCGAAGAAAGACGGCTTTGCTGTATTGTCGGAAATACGCGCGGACCCGGCCCTTGAGCACATTCCCGTCATTATCTTCACTGCGGCGCGCCTGCACCCGGATGATGTTCAGGCCGGTCTGAATTTAGGCGCGGACGATTACATCACCAAACCATTTGACCGGCGCGAGCTATTTGCGCGCATCCGCGCCAAACTACGCACTAAATCATTTGAAGATGCGATGCGCCGCCGCAACCGCGAACTGAGCATGCTGCCCGAGATCGGCAAGGAACTCAGCGCGCGGCTTGATATCAACGAATTGACCAATGTGGTCTTGCGCCGAACGGTTGAAACCCTGGGCGCCATCATGGGACATATCGTTGTGCTTGACCCGCATCATCCCTTACAAAAAACGTATCGCATCTCCACCGCCACTCAAATTGAACCACCAAATCTTGAAGGCTTCCTGAGCGCGATCAATGAGTCGCGCGAAAGCCTGATTCTTGACGATGTTCATAAGGAAGCCCGCTGGCAGGCCATCCCTACTGACCCCACGCGTTCGGCGGTGATCGTTCCGATGTTTGGCAGGGATCATTTACTGGGCTTGCTGATATTGGCGCATGAGCAGACTCAATATTTCCAACTGGAACATCTTTTATTGTTGCAGGCCATTGCCAGCCAGGCGGCCATTGCAATAGAAAATGCCCTGTTGTACGAGGATGTGGCCAA
Source organism: Thermoflexales bacterium (assembly GCA_017882055.1). GTDB lineage: Bacteria > Chloroflexota > Anaerolineae > Fen-1058 > Fen-1058 > JADGQE01. The sequence goes on along the minus strand of JADGQE010000363.1, from coordinate 693 downwards.
ACAACAGCAACGACTTTCCGCCGTTTTGCACAGCGCGGCTGAAGCCATTTTTGTGTTCGACGCCGCAGGGCGGCTTAACCTGATCAACCCGGCGGGCGAGAAACTGTTCACCGATTTCAAAGCCAGCCTCAACCGTCCCCTGGCAGCCGGGCATGGCTACGATGCGCTCATCCAGCTGCTGGGAGAGGCGCGCCTTTCTGGCGACTCAAAATCCGGCGAGATCGCCTGGCCCGATAAACGCACGTTTGTGGCGCTTATCACGCCGATCGAATCGGGTGGGTTGGTGGCGACCTTGCATGACGTGACGCGCTTCAAGGATGTGGAACGCGTGAAGAACGAATTCATTGCCACCGCTTCGCACGATTTGAAAAATCCCATCACGTCTATTACCGGCTTCAGCCAACTGCTGGCACAAGCCGGCCCGCTCACTGAGTTGCAGGCTGATTTTGTGCATCGCATTCAAACTGCTTCACAGACCATGAGCGAACTGGTGCAGAACATGGTGCAACTGGCGCAAATGGATCTGCAAGCCACGCAGAAACACGAGGCCGTGGAATTGGGCGCATTGCTGGCCGGTGTCGCCGATGAATTTACTCCGCAGGCAACTGCCAAAGATCAAACCCTGCATTTCAAGCCACTGACAGTTTCCGCGCAAGTGAGCGGTGACCCGCTCCAATTAAAACAGTTGTTCCG
>JADGQE010000051.1 GCA_017882055.1 Thermoflexales bacterium | reverse complement strand
GCTGCCGCCGGTTCAAAGATCGGGCCGGGCAGATCGTCGAGCGGATACCACGTCCAGCCGGCCAGTTCATCGGGCGCGGCATCCCGCGGTTCGCCGGATTCAATATCGGCCAGAAATTCCACATCGAGCCAGTGTTGATCTTCGACGATAAACGACGACAGGCACAACAGCCGCAGGTTCGTAAGTTCGAGGCCGGCTTCTTCGCGAGCCTCGCGCCGCGCGCAGTCTTGCAGCGTCTCGCCGAATTCCAGTTTGCCACCGACCCAGCCATACCAGCCTGGTCGCTGACCGCTGTTACGGCGCGCCATCAACACCTGCCCGTCACGCACGATCATCGCCCCCACACCGACACGCGGCACATTCATGCCATCACCTCATTCAACAGCCAGCGATAACTATTCAGCCTCCTGAGCGGAGCGCCGCGCAGTCGAAGGATGCGGGCTAAGTAGTTACAGCCAGCGAGCCATCGATTTTGACCGTATGCCTCAGGCTGAACGATCAGGCCCTCATTATCGCACTGAGTCGAGGCGCGGTCAACAATTCTGATCGGCGTTGATCGCGATCAGCCCGCTGAAGCAAATCATTGACACGCATTTGAATCGATTCTATAATCAGCTGAAGTCCCCGGCTGCTTCGCCCCAGAATATCGTCGAGCGTGGGGGCTACTCTTTTCTACTGGAGGATCGCCTTGACCCAATATGCTTTTTTCAAAGGTAAAATCGTGCCCATCGATGAGGCCAAAGTCAGCATCATGACCCATGCCCTGAATTACGGTACCGCCTGCTTTGAAGGCATTCGCGCCTACTGGAACGCGGACGAAAACCAGTTATATGCCTTTCGCATGCCCGAGCACTATCAACGCCTGATCCAGTCGATGAAGATCCTGATGATGGATGCGCGCTATTCGGCCAGGCAGTTGTGCGACATCACGTGTGAACTGCTACAAAAAGAGAATTTCCACACCGATACCTACATCCGACCGCTGGCCTACAAAGCGGACGAGATCATCGGCGTGAAGCTGCACGGCCTGTCGGACGACCTCGGCATCTTTGCCACGCCCTTTGGCCGCTATGTCGAAAACGAAGAAGGCGCTAAAGTGGGCTTTTCGTCGTGGCAGCGCGTCAGCGATAACACTATTCCGCCGCGCGGTAAGATTACGGGATCGTATATCAACTCGGCCTTCATCAAAACCGAAGCGATCCTCAACGGCTTTGACGAAGCGCTGGTGCTCAATGATCGCGGCCACGTCTGCGAGGGCAGCGCTGAAAACGTCTTCCTGGTGCGCGGCCGGCAGTTGATCACGCCGCCGGTCAACGAAGATATTCTGGAAGGCATCACGCGGGCCACCATCATGGAACTGGCCCGCACCGAGCTGAACCTTGAAGTCGTCGAGCGCCCGATCGGCCGCACCGAATTCTACGTGGCCGACGAAGCGTTTTTTGTCGGCACGGGCGTGCAGGTGGCGGCGATCGCGTCGGTCGATCACCGGCCCGTCGGCAATGGCGGCCTGGGGCCCATCGTCAAATCGATTCGCGATCTGTACTTCGACATCGTGCGCGGGCGGGTGCCCCGCTATCGCAGCTGGTGTACGCCCATCTATGTCGGTGAGAAAGCGCCTGCGCCGGCCGTATGATGCGCTCGCCCTGACGCGCTTAACAGATAAGTTGAAACCGGGTACAATGTGCCCGGTTTTTGTTGCAGGGGAGTAGCGTATGGAATGGACTACAGATAGACGCATCGGCATGCAGACCGGCATTCTCTTTGTCATCGGGCTGGTCGTGCTCGATTTTGTGCTCATCGGCGTGATCGGCACGCAGCCGATCAGCTTCACCACTTTCATTTCGGCTTTGACCATCCTGGCCTCGCTGCCGCTCATCACGTTGATCGTTTATCAGCTGATCGGGCTGAACCGATCCGGCTACAGCCTCGATCGCAACACGCTGACGATCGCCTGGGGGCCGATTCGCCAGATCGTGCCCACCGCGTCGATCGAGCGCATCATGCTCGGCCATGAGATCCAGGGCCGCATCCAGAAATTCCGCGGCTGGCGCTGGCCGGGTCTGGCGGTGGGCCAGGCCGAAGTGCCCGAAGCCGGCTTAACGCTCTTCTACGCCAGCGCGCCGCGTCAACAACAATTGGTCGTCATCACGCCGATGTTGTCTTACGTGATTTCGCCGACCGATATTCCCGGCTTCATCGAAGCGATCAAAGCTCGCTACGAATTGGGGCCGACGCAAAACACACCGCAAACCTCGATTCATCCAGCGATCTTCGATTGGGCGCTGTGGCGCGATCGAGCGGCCATCTGGTTTGAGGTGTTGGCCTGCGTGCTGTGCACCGCGTTGTTCGCCTTCAGCTGCCTTCGATATCCCAATCTACCCAGGAGCCTGCCGCTGCACTACGCCCTGACCGGCGAGGCCGATCGCTTTGGGTCCCCGGCCCAGTCGTTTATCCTGCCCGTCATCGGGCTGATAGCCCTGCTCGGCAATACCGTCGTCGGCGGGCTGATCTATCGGCGTGAACGCATGGCCGCGTATGTTTTGTGGGGCGGCGCGATCCTCGTGCAAGTGCTGCTGTGGATCAGCGCGATCAATTTGCTGCGGGCCTGAATCGAGAGGCCCACGCGGCGGTGCGCATCTTCGATTTGCCTGAATCCTTGCGGGGCCGCTTGACAACTGGCGTATAATAAAAGTAGGAGTTACGCAGTTCAACGGCAGTTGCACTGCCGTTGCCGCAGTCCAACACATGCGGTGCAGTGCTCCCGCTGCGGCAAAAACCTATCAACTGCGTAAGTCCTAAAAAGAAAAAGAGTGAGCCAGGGCTCACTCTCAACTGGAGGCTACCATGTCTGAAACCCAATCCACACCTCGTCGAGAAACTGTCCCCGGCGTTTTCTTCGATCACCTGCGCAGTGCCGCGCAGGAAACGCACCACGCCATGCAGGCGCTGCTGCCTAAGCCGCCAACCGAGTTTATGAAGCACCGCCGCGCTGCCCGCCGTGAAATGCTGTTGGCCATGCGCAGCCTGATCGATGCGGCCCTCGAGCGCCACCCAGAATAGCGCCCGGTCATTAGCCCTGTCCCTCTCGACCGCCGTGTTGAGAGGGACAGGCTGAAGTCACCTTATACTTCGCAGCGTCAACCACACCCACGCGGCGATCGCGGCCACAAACACCAGCGGACTCGTCTCGTGGCGGCCATTGATCTCCAGCACAATCGCGCCCAGTAGAAATCCCATAAAGATGATGGTCCATTGCAGCCGCATCATGGCCCGATTCATGCGACTGAATTCTTTGATCAATCGGTCAGTATCCGCCACCACAATGCGGGTCTCACCACGCAGCACGACATCGACCAGTCGATCGATCTGACCCGGCAGCCGGAGAATCGTCTTGCCTAACTCAGCCGCTTGATCTCGGATCGTCGTGAAGACCGACCCGCTCTCTTCTATCATCTGTTGCGCGAACGGCGTCGCGGCTGCGAACACATTGAAGCGCGGATCGATCTGCGTGGCCAGGCCCGACAAGATGCCCAGGGCGCGGCCCAGAAACAAAATATCGGCCGGTATCTGAAACGGCATCTGATACAGCAACGAACGGAATTCTTTCAGGAAGCCCCGCATCTCATCCAGATCGAGGTTCTTGACGTCGCGCATGCTCATGCCCCAGAAACGCGCAAACAGCTTGTCCGCCGCGCGCTCGATCTCGCGCCGATTGGCCGAAGGCAACAACCAGCCCGCGGCATCGGCGGCCTGTATCAGGCGATGCACATCGCGCGTCGCCACGCCGATGAAGCCATCTCGCAGCGTGGCTTTGAGCTGCGGCGAGATCGAGCCCACCATGCCAAAATCGACCACATTCAGCGTGAACTTTACTTCGCCGTCGACGACGTGAGGTTCAACAAATAGATTGCCCGAATGCGGATCAGCGTGGAAAAAGCCGTTGGCAAAGATCTGCTCTAAGTAGAACCTGAACATCGTTTGAGCCACGTCCGATGCCGACACGCCTTGCGCGGTGTAGGCTGCCACGTCACTGATCTTGATCGCGCCGATGTCTTCCATGGTCAAGACCCGGCGCGTCGTATATTCCCAGTGAATCTTGGGGATGCGAATTTCCTGCCACTCCGCAAAGTCGGCGGCGAAGCGCTCGGCATTGCGGCCTTCGGCCAGATAATCCAGCTCTTCGTACAACGTGCGGCTGAACTCGTCGAACAGCGCATCGAGATCGGCGCGGCGGCGGATGGGGCCGTAGCGTTTGAGCCAGTTCACGGCGGTGCGCAGCGCATCCAGATCGACCACGACAATCGATTCGATGCCGGGCCGCTGGACTTTGACGATCGCCGGCCCGCCGTGTTTCAGCACGACGTGATGCGCCTGCCCCAGCGAAGCCGCCGCCACCGGCTGCGGTTCAAACGATTCAAAGACGTCACTGATTGATCGGCCCAGTTCCGCTTCTAACAGCGTTTGGATTCGATCGAACGGTTCAGCCGGAACCTCGTCTTGCAAGCTTGCTAATTCGTCGATGATCTCTTTGGGCAAAATGTCCACGCGGCTGCTGAAGAATTGGCCCAGTTTGATCATGACGCCGCCGAGTTCGATCGCCAGCGCGCGAAAACGGCGTGCCGCATTCACGTAGCGCGGCAGCATCGTGCGATTGGCAATGCGGCGTCCACCGAAATTACGCACGAGGATGTCCCAGAAGATGGCGGCGAGGATGACCCGTGCAAAGAAGTTGACGATGCGGCCGCGGCGTCGGCGCAGGCCGGTGGGGCGATTGGTGTTTGGCATGGCAACGGATTGAGAATCGGATAAACGAATGAAGTTAATCGGCGTTAAGAAACCAGGTCTCTTGAAGAGACCTGGTTTCTCATCATCACCGAGATTATAACGGAAAATCGCTTAACGTGCAGGAGTGGATATCGGAGATTGAGAAGTCTTACTGCACGCTTCAGTCGCCCAGGGAAAAGATTCGGCCTCTTTGAGAAAGAATGCCGGACATTTATCTGGATAAATGTCCTTTCCCGTCAAAGCATCTGCGTTGCCCCTACGGTATCGCATCCGTTTACGGGAGCACTGCACCGCACACCGCACTGCGCCCACGCAGTGGGTGCAAGTGTGTGTCCGTTGCCTATCCGTTGCCTGCTTCGATCACCACCTGCGTCCCCCCATCCGATCGATCGCTCACCGTCAACGATCCGCCGATGACGGCCAGCATCGTGCTGTGGAAGAGCAGACCACTGCCCGAACCATTCGCCGATTCGATCTGGCGCTGCGCCGCTACACCCACACCGTCGTCGCCGATGACGATCCGCAGATTCGGATCGCATTCGATCGCCACCGACAGGCTCAATTTGCGGCCGGCATCATCGCCCCGACCGTGCCGGGCCGCGTTGCGAATCGCTTCCTGCGCTGCGTAGAAAATGACTTCGCTGGCAAAGAACGGCAGCTGCCGCGCGCGCTCGCTCGCGGCGGGACTGGCCTGCCATTCAATCCGATCGAAACTGTCGTGAAAATCGTGATCGATTGCGCTCTTCAGCGCCGCGGCCAATCCTTCACTTTCGAGGCGCGTCGGCACCGCGCTGCTCATCTCGCGCACCAGCGACGACAAACGTCGGTGCGTCTGCGTCAGGGCCGTAGACGCTTCGCCGATCTGCGCTTCGCGATCAACCGCCGAACCATTGCGCAGCGCTTCGACTTTCAACAGCGCCAGATGAATTTGCGGCAGCACGTCATCATGCAGCATGCGTTTATGCTGCGCGCTCATCACTTGAACCTGCGCAATTCTTTGCCGCAGCAGATTCATCGCCACACGCGCGATCTGCTCGCCGGCCAGCGCGTCGAGGATGCGTTCGGCGCACGTCGCCGCCACCTGCAATTCCTGCGCGGTGTATTCGCTGCCGTTGATCTTCGGCCCAAGCACCAGGCGGCCAATCGGCCCGCGCGAATCGGCCAGCGGCCAGACCCAGTGATCGGCATCGAGCCGGGCCCATTCGCCGGGCTTCACTTCGACATGCGCTAACACCGCATCGTGTTCGGCCAACCAGAAATAATCGAAGCGCTCGTTGCGCGGATCACCCGCTTCGATCTGCATGGGCCGATCGAACAACAGGCAGGCGCGCTCTGCCCCCAGCGCAGCGCGGCACAGGGCCGTAAACAACTCGCGTGATTCGGCCCAACCTTCGGTGTCCGCCGACACCAGATGATCCTGCAAATGCAGGCTCGCCACAAACGGGCGCAGCCGCTTCATAAACGCTTCGTGTTCCAGATATTGCTGCCAGTTGAACAACGCATACGCGATAACGGTCAGGACCGTTGTGAGCAGGAGGCCGTAGATCGGGTTCAGCTGTGCGTTGTACAGAAACGCGACAAACAACGACCCCAGAATCGACACGACGACGACGCTGCGCCAGCGTCCGAAGAAACCCTGGCTGGATTGGGGACGCTCGGTCAGCACGTTGTTCGATAGTACCGCGCGGCCCAACAGAATGATGGCCAGCCCGATGAACCCGGCGATGATGCCATCGGCGATGTAGAGCTGGCGATTGACATCGGCCGTCAGCGTGTAGATCGGGATCGCGTGCGGAATAATCGCGTAAGCGGTATAAGCAAACGCCGTGGCGGCCAGCGCCAGCATCGACGCTGCACTGATCAACCAGGGACGGGCGCGGCGAAACGGATCACGGGTCAGGTGCAATCGATCTTGCGCCCGTCTGGCGGCCGGGCGACGCAGCGCAATCAGCGGCAGCGTAAAACACAGGATCAAATAGGGCACATACGCCCACGCAATGACGGGCGCGAGCGCCGGCGCAAAGATCAATTCGCTTAAGGAAGGCAGCGGACTAATCACGAACAAGAGGATGATCAAAGCAAAGCCGGTGGCCGTGAGGATGCGCCGCACCCAGCGGCCGGCGGCCGGATCGCCGGAGTAGTAGAAAATGGCGAGGCCCCAGAAATAGGGGGCGGCGACGGCGATCACCCACATCACGCGCCAGGCGATATTGACGCTGAAACTATTCAGGTCATACGTATGCGCAATGATCAACGTGTGCCCGGCGAAGAAGATCGAGCCGAGCAGCAGGCCCGCGCTGCCGGCAATCGTCGCGGGCTTGCGCCGATTGCCCGTCAGGAAAACGGTCAGCCCCAGCCACAAGAGCGTGGCCGTGTCGAACAGTGAGATCGCCAGCGCGCCCGCAAAGATCAGAAAGTCGATCAACTTCAAGACAGAGACTGCTTGCGGTAGTGAGGAAACCAGTTTGCCACCTCGTAGAAACAATGATCGTATGAGTTCAGTTGGCGCTTGAATTCTCACCACCAAGACACAACGCCTGGCGGCCCACCGCCGCATTGCGGCGGGCATGGGCAGACACCAAGTTCTTTGTGAGTTGACCGCATCTTGCTAAAAAATCTTCGTGTCTTTGTGGTAAATGTGAGATGCCCACTGAACGATTACCAATGATCAATTAACAATAACCAATGCACAATAGCTACGCAACTATCGCACTACGCGACTAACCAACTATCGAACTAAAACAACGGCACCCATTCGCCCCGTGCATCACGGACTCGCGGCGTGCCATCGTCGTCCCAGATAATCATGCGGCCCGTATTGAAAATCAGCGCGGCGCGGGCCCGTGCGGTCTTTTCATCTTCGGTCGAATTGTCCAGCCCCCAGGCCGAATAGATCTGTCCATTTGTGCGACTGACCGCGCGCCGATCGCGAAAGCCCAGGCGTGAGGCAATCTGCTCGTTGGTCATGCCTTGCGCCAATAAGCGAGCGACCTCGCGCTCATTCGGCTCCAGCAGATCGAGCGGCGCGTCTTCGTCTTTGAGCCGCACTTCCTGCACGCGCTGCTCAATTTCCGGATCGATGAAACTGCGTCCCGCGATGGCATCGCGCAGCAGCGGCACTACCATATGCGGCAGCAGATAGTTGCTCTTTCGCACGTAAGCATAGTGGGTGAGAATACCCGAAGCCAAAAAATCCCGGTAGAAACGCTCGTCGTCTTGAATCGAATAAAACACCACCGGCAGACGTGCGATCTCGCGCCGGATGGCAACGGCGGCCTGCACACCGTTAAGCGGCCCGGCCAACTGCACGTCCATCAATAGCACGTCGGGCGGATCGGCCACCGCCAACGACACGCCTTCTTCGCCGGTGTCGGTCTCGGCGATAACGACGACCCTGCCGGTCGCTTCGAGGCCGGACTTCATCGCGGCGCGCAGTGAGGCGTTGTCTTCAACAAGGAGCAAGCGGATTTGAGACATTTATCCTCCGTATTGCGTATTCCGTACTGCGTCAGGAATTCTTACGCAAGACACAGTAAGTTTCACTACGCATTATCAGATCGGCTTCATCCACTGTCAAGCACTCAGGTGCAGTCGCGGCGGCCACTCAGGTGCCAATAGTCTAACACACAGAGCCTTCATTTCACACTCACTTTCGGGTAGCATGTAGGGCGAGATTACATCTTGCCTTACGGAGGTGCGGTATGAGTCTGTGGATCTGGCTGCTCGTCACAATCCTTGTCTTCGCGCCGAAAGACTCCTCACCGAAATCCGGTCGATATGATCTCCGCGCGCTGGCGCTGCTGTTGTGCGTCTTTGCTCTGATTACGCAGGCCTGATACACGATGGGTAGGGGCGAGGCATTCGCCAGCTAATCGCTGTTTGCAGCAATACGTATAACGGCCAATATCCTTGCAGGCCGAAGGTGATGTGCGAATGCCTCGCCCCTACAAACTGTGACCGCAACCACCAAAACCGGCCTCGGAATCTGCGGCGCAGCGATCGTGCCGGGTGTGCTGGGCGACGCTCTATTGCGATCGATGCCGTGGGGCATCAACGTGCTGTTATGGATTGGCGCGCTGGCGCTGATTAGCCTGGCACTGATCCGGTGGCAGCGCATCCGATTGACCGGCGGCGGGCGGTGGCTGATCATTCCAGCGCTGGTCTTTGCCGCGGCCTTCGCGTGGCGCGATTCGATCGTGCTGCAAGCTTGCAATTTGCTGGCGATGCTATCCGCGCTAGCCCTCGCCGCGTTTCGATCGCAAGCCGGCCAGGTTCGAATCGCGGGCCTCACCGATTACGTGCGTGCCCTCGTCTTAGCAGGCACCCACGCGACGCTCGGCGTGCTATCGCTGATCTTTGGCGATATTCATTGGAGGCAAATCGCGCCGAATCGATCGTCGGGGCGGCTGATCGCGATCGGCTCCGGCGTGCTGATCGCCGTGCCGCTGCTGATCATCTTCGGCAGTCTGTTCGTCGCCGCCGATGCCGCTTTCGAGAAAATCATCCACGATCTTTTCAACTGGAACATCGATGAGCTGCTGATCCATTTGATCTGGATCGGCTTCTGGGGTTGGATCACGGCCGGCTTTCTGCGGCAGATGTTGCTGACCAAAGAACCGGCGGTGCTGTCCGTGGCTGCGCCATCGCTGGGCATCATCGAGATCGGCACGGCGTTGGGCGCATTGAATCTACTGTTCCTGGTTTTTGTGCTGGTGCAGTTCCGCTATTTATTCGGCGGCGAAGCATTGATTCGCTCGACCACCGGCCTGACTTACGCCGAATATGCGCGGCGCGGTTTCTTCGAGTTGGTGACGGTCGCCGCGCTGGTATTGCCAACGCTGCTGGGTGCACATTATCTGCTGCGCAGGGAAAACCAAGCGGCGCAGCAAGCCTTTCGAGTTTTGGCTGGAACGCTTATCGCCTTGCTGTTCGTCATCATGTTTTCCGCCTTGATGCGCATGCGTCTGTACCAGATCGAATTCGGTTTGACCGAACTGCGGTTGTACACCACGGCCTTCATGGGCTGGCTGGCGATCGTCTTCGTCTGGTTCGCACTTACTGTCTTGCGCCATCAACGCGGACGATTTGCCTTTGGCGCTTTGATGGCGGGCTTCGCGGTGCTGATCGGGCTTAACGCGCTCAACCCTGACGACTTCATTGTTCGAGTCAACGCCGGGCGAACAAGTGCCGAAACGCCCTTCGATGCGAGTTACGTGGTGGGCCTCAGCGCCGATGCGGTACCGGCGCTAATCGATTCGCTGCCCGGCCTGAGCGATCAAGATCGGTGCACAACGGCTGCGCGTATTCTCCGACGTTGGTCGCCGCCCACAAACTTTGATTGGCTAACATGGAACTGGAATCGCGGACAAGCGTGGCAGGCCGTGAGCGTGAATCAGATATACTTGAAACAGATCGCGTGTCCGCTGCTGCGTGACTGAAGTAGGAGGGAGGAACTATGACATCTATCAGAAACTCACAAGCCTTTGACGTGTTGTATGTCGGCCTGGCCTTCAGCGGCGGATTGTATGCAGGCTGGATCGATTTCAACAACTCCGAAGTGCAGTCCACCGTATTGCTATTGGTCTTGTTCGGAGCAGTGTTAGGCTTTGCTCAACCGCGTCGCGCCTGGCGTTGGGCCATTATTCTTGGCCTGTGCATTCCGCTGTCGTTTCTGTTCTTTTCGGCTCTGGGCTATAAGTCGGCGGACTTGCCGCAGCCCGGAGTGTACGCGAGTTTGATCGCCTTGATTCCGGCCTTCATCGGCACGTATGGCGGCGTGTTGCTGAGCAAGGCGCTGACAAAATAAACCGCAGCAAAGAAGATCTATGACGGAGCACACAACACATTTGAACAGGGTTGATTCTATGCGCGAACGAACTCGCTGGTTGATCGTCTTCATTTTTGCGACGGCCATGGCGTGGATGGAAAGTGCCACGGTCGTTTACTTACGGACGCTGGTCGGCCGCATCGAGCCGCATCAAGCGAATCCGCTGCCGGTTTCAGTCGGGCTGGGCCAAACCGAAATTGTCCGCGAAGCGGCGACGTTGATCATGCTGCTCACGGTCGGCTTGCTCGCGGGCCGCACCTGGCGCAGCCGCCTGGGCTACGCCCTGATCGCATTCGGCGCGTGGGATATTTTCTATTACGTGTTCCTGGCCGTCATTACCGGCTGGCCGCAATCGATCATGGACTGGGACGTGCTGTTTCTGATCCCGCTGCCGTGGTGGGGACCGGTGATTGCGCCCGCGTCGATCGCGGCGCTGATGGTGATTGGCGGAACGCTGGTGAGCTGGTTCGATCGGCCCGCTCGACCGATCTGGCCCGGTCGCCGGGCCTGGCTGTTGAATCTCAGCGGCGTCGTGATGGCGCTCTACGTCTTCATGGCCGATGCGATTCGAGTTACCAGCGGCGGGGTTGAGGCAGTGCGCAAGTTGCTGCCCACGGCTTTCAATTGGCCGTTGTTCATCATCGCTTTAGCGTTGATGGCCGTTCCGATCATCGATGTGAGCCGCAAGATTTGGGAACGAGGCAACGAATTGACAGCGAATAAACGGATTAGCCAACTGTCGTGATCACTTCACAGATGACGAGGCCGCAACTAAATTCCGTTGCGGCCTCGTCATCCGTTTATCCGTTATCCCATCCGTTGCTTCGCTTCACTTTTCCGCACAAAGTATTTGCTGATCTCCGCTACAATCGCCGGAATCAAGGCCAGCGGCACAACGATTTCCCATTGCGGCAAGGTTAGCGGCACGGTGTTAAAAGGCCCATTGAGAAACGGGACGAAGATCACTAGCACCGTCAGCAAGACCGACAGGCCCACCGCCCGCTGCATCCACTTGTTGCTAAAGAAGCCCAACTTAATCAGCGGATACCGCTCAGATCGAGCCGTATACGCAATCGGAAGTTCCGCAAGCGCCAGCGTAGCAAAGGCCATGGTCTCAGCCAGATCCTTGCCGTGCTCATTCAAGCCGATCAGGAACGCGACTAATACCACCGCTGTCAGGACCACCGTCATCACCGCGATACGAATGACCATGATCCGATTGATGATTGGCTCCTTCGACGGACGCGGCGGCTGATCCATGATGTCGGGATCGCCCTTCTCCATGCCCAGGGCCAGCGCCGGTGCGCCATCCGTCAACAGGTTAAGCCACAACAGTTGGATGGCCGTCAAGGGCGGCGGCCAGCCTGCCAGCGCCGCGATGAGGATGATCGCCACTTCGGCCACGTTGCAGCTGAGCAGATAAAACACGAACTTGCGAATGTTGCTATAGATGATACGACCCTGCTCAACCGCGCCGACGATCGACACATAGTTGTCGTCGGTCAGTACCATATCGGCCGTTTCTTTCGTTACGTCTGTGCCGGTGATACCCATCGCCACGCCGATGTCGGCCCGCTTCAACGCGGGCGCATCGTTGACGCCGTCGCCCGTCATCGCCACCACTTGATCGCGCGCGCGGAAAGCTTCGACGATGCGTACTTTGTGCTGCGGGCTGACGCGCGAGAAAACGTCGGTGGTATCGACGGCCGCGATCAACGCGGCATCGTCCATCGTATCGACCTCAGCGCCCGTGTGCACCTGTCCACCCGGCCGAAGCAGTCCAATCTCAGTGGCGATCGCGCGCGCTGTATCGGGATGATCGCCGGTGATCATGACGGTGCGGATACCGGCCTGGCGTGCTCTGGCGATGGCGGGTTTCACTTCGGCCCGGGCCGGATCGATCATGCCGATCAACCCGATGAAGATCAGATCGTGTTCAATTTCGTCGGCCGTGACCTGGTCGGGCAATCGATCCAGTTTACGATACGCCACCCCCAGCACGCGCAGCGCCTGCGAAGCCATGCGCGAACTCACCTCGCGGATTTGCTCGCGATCGTGATCTTCCATCGGTAGCGGGCCTTTGCGGTGCAGCAAGTGAGTCGATCGTTCGAGCAGCAGACCAGCCGCGCCTTTGACACACACTCCATAGCCTTTTTCATTCGGCGCAAATGGACTGCCGTCATCTTCAGTGACGATCTGCAATTCGTGAACAGTGCTCATGCGTTTGCGGTCGGCATCGAACGGCACTTCGGCCACGCGGGGATAACTCTTTTCCAGTTCGGGTCGCCACAAGTCGGCTTTGGCAGCGGCCACCAGCAGCGCACCTTCCGTTGGATCGCCGACCATACGATAGGTGGGCTTGTCATCAACCGTGCCGGTCGGTTCCAGCGCAGCATCGTTGGCCAACGCCGCTGCCCACAACAGGCCCGCCGTCTCCACATCATCACGCACTTCAAATTCGCGGTTGCTTCGATCGGGACGAAGGAACCGCCCTTCGGGTTGATAGCCACCGCCTTCGATCGCCACTTCGATGTGATGCACCCACAAGTGCACGGCGGTCATTTCGTTTTGCGTCAGCGTGCCGGTTTTGTCGGAGCAGATCGTCGTAGCCGCGCCCAGTGTCTCAACCGCCGAGAGTTTGCGAATCAAGGCGTGATGTCGAATCATCTCACGCATGCCCAGTGCTAAGCTGATCGTCACGACCGCCGGCAGACCTTCGGGCACGGCGGCAATCGCCAGGCTGACTGCGATCAAAAAGACTTCGACCAGTTTGCTTTGAAAGTGGAGAAGGTAGGCGCTAATGCCGCCCGCAGGCGCGAAGATCAGACCGAGATCGGTATCGCGC
>JADGQE010000362.1 GCA_017882055.1 Thermoflexales bacterium | reverse complement strand
TCAAGCCATCGGCCATCGCTTGCACATCGTACGGATCGACTAACCAGGCCGCCCCGGTGGCGATCTCGGCCAGCGAGGATCCATTGGAGGTGAGCACCGGTGTGCCGCACGCCATCGCTTCGATGACGGGCAAACCAAAACCTTCATACAGCGACGGAAAGGCCAGCAGACGCGCCAAATTGTACAGCGCAGGCAAATCTTCATTGGGCACATAACCCAATCGGCGCAAGGCCGGCCCCAGATTCAAATCCTCAATGGCTTTGAGCAAGGCCGCATATTTCCAGCCCAACTGACCGACCAGGACCAACTCAAGATCCGGGCACTGGCGGCGTGCCTGCGCAAAGGCAGTCACGAGCCGGGTCAGATTTTTGCGCGGCTCGATCGTGCCCACGTACAACACGAAAGGCCGCTTCAACTCATAGCGGCTCCGCACCCGCTCGAGTTCTGCAGCATCGGCGATCAGGCGATACTGCGACGCGGCGGCTTCATAGATGACGTGCACTTTTTCCGGCGGAACGTGCAGGCCCGCGACGATGTCGCGTTTGGCATGATGTGAAACCGTGATGATGGCCGCGGCTCGACGGGCCACGGCAGGGATGATCGGGCGCACGGCCAGTTGGCTCTTCAATGGGTGCAGCCGCGGATGCAAGAACAAGGACATATCGTGCAGCGTGATCACGATCGGGCACGGGGCGTGCAGGGGCGCGATCGAGTTGGGGAAGTGGCAGACATCCGGTCGCAGCGCCGCCAGATCGCGGGGCAGCGCCAATTGCAGCCACGCCGATCGATTCGGAAACCGGCGGCCCACCTGTCCCAACGTGCCGTGCGGCGCCTGGCCGTTGAGGGTGCGATTCGCCAGCAGCGCATACTGCCGCGCATCCGTTCGATCGATCAACGCGGCCAGGAGCTGCGCTGTGTAATGGCCCACGCCCGAATGCTGCGCGATCTGCAGCGGCGTCGCATCAAACCCGATCAATTGTGCTTGCAAATTCGACATCGTGCGTTCCTGTGAGCAGGCCGACCAGTGTGCCCGCGATTAACCAGAACAAACCGTAGGTCGGCGTGAATTCCATAAAGTAATCGACCGCGCCGTGCGCGAAGAAAGCCAGTAACGCCGCGCTCAACCCGATCGTGAGGACACGCTCGCCCGGCACATGCAGCCGGGGCCACTGCCGCCGCACGATCCACGCCAGGGCAATCATCACGCATAGCCAGGCGGCAAAGCCCATCAGCCCGGTATTGGCGAGTATTTCAACGTACCAGCTGTTCGCCGTGATGTCTTCGTCAAACGTCGTCTGGCCGAGATAATGACCATACTCGTGCCGAAAGTTATCCGGGCCGATCCCCAACAGCGGGTGACTCAGCCACATGGCCACGCCCGCTCGCCACAATTCTGATCGTGGCGGAGACGATGTATTGCTCAGTGACCCGGCTAAGGGACGTTGTGTGTCTGCGGTAGCCTTGTGTGCCGGTACGACGCGCACATTGACATTGGCGATCGGATTGCCGCGTTGGCTAAACCACGTTACGTCTTCTTGCACCAAATCCCATTGCAGCACATACGTTCCGGTCAAGAGTGGCGTATGCACCAACGCTGGAATGCTCAATGCCTCACCCGGCGCTAGATCGCGTGACAGGGTAGTACGCTCGCCATCCAGTATTAATACGTGCTGCGTAGCCGGATCGATCCAATGGTAACTGACGTTTACAGCGTGTGTTCCACCGGCGGGCCATATCCGCACGCTGGTGTTGGTTACGACGATTGTTTCTGTGATCACTTCACTGGCCGGCACGGTCAACTCCGATTGTACCGGCTGGATTTTGGCTCTAAACCAACTGTCATCACTTTCCGAGCGCAGGCGCGTGACAAAAATCGGATTGACAAAAAATTCCGCGCCGACGAGCACGATCAGCGCGATCAGCCCGATGGCGCTGGAGCGTGTCAGACCCGATCGAGTGCGACTGATCTGATCGGATAGGATCATGATCCCTAACGCGAGCGCTGTGCCTACGAGCGCGGCGCGGCTGCCGCTCAACACGATCGCTTCGAGCACAATGAAACCACCCGCCAGCGCTACACTTCGCGCGATCCAACGTCGCCGCGCCTGCCTCAGCGACCACCACACGCCCAGCGCGATGATGATCGGCAGCGCCGCCTCCCAGTACATCGCCGCCGTGTTGGCATATTGAAATGTTCCACTGGCACGCACCAGGCCGCCTACCAGGGTGGGCTGCGTCTTGAAGATCAATAACGCAGTTTGAGCCGCGCTGGATTCAATTTCAAGCAGCCCCGCGCAGCCGGCTACGACTGCGCCCAGCGCTATGGCCGACATGATCCACGCAGCCCTGCGGTTTGAGCGTATTCCATCGGCGGCGATGAAGAACAGCGCCACGCCGCCCGCACTGCGTAACGTAAATTTGAGCGCGGCCTCGCGATTCAGCGGTGCGAAAATCGCTGCCAGAATCTGGACGATCAGCCACACCAGCACGGCGCTGTGCACGCGCGTCCATTTCATGCGGCGTGTGTAAAGCACACCGCTGACCCACAGCAGAATCACCGCATAGAGAATCGCTTCGACATCGGTGATCACGATCGGGCCGAGTGAGACGATCGGATTTTTGAGTTCAAACGGCAGAGCGATGGCTAAGATCGTCAATCCGATCCATTGAATCTTCGACAGGCGTTGATTGATCATCTGGCTCATCGGCGAAATCGAGATACTGCTACGACGCATAACGTCAGCAAAAGCGTCTCACTCAGCACGGTTGCCATTGCCGCGCCGCTCGGCCCAAAGCGCGGGATCAAGAACCAGCACAGTGCCAGGTTCACCACAAACACGACGGCGTTGAACGCGAGATTCAAGCGCTGCTGCCTCAGCGCAACTAAGAAATGGGTCAAGGCGTAATTGATGAACATGGGCAGTATCGCAAGCGCCAGGATTTGTAGAGCTACCGTCGAACCTGCGTATTGATCGTTGTACAGAAAGTGTAGCAGCTGCGGGCCGAGCAATGCTCCAGCGATGGCGATCAGCAAACCGATGAGAGCGAGGAGGCCGATCGTCTTGACACGCAGCGGGAGCGTGGCGGCATAACCTTGATTGGCCAGCGCCTGCGCCAGCGCAGGAAACACGGCCGCCATGACGGCTGACGGAATCAGCGCCAACGGCTCCGTCAGCCGCAGAGCCACGCCATACTCGCCGACGGCGGTTGAGCCGCTGATCGCATCAAGGATAAAAACGGAGGTGCGGGTGTAGACAATCGAAAGAAGAATGGCGCCGCCCAGCGGCAAAGCCTGGCGTAATAACCGGGCGGCTTCAGATCGCTTTACGCGCAGCACGGGCGCAAAAAATCGCCGTCGCAGCCAGACATAGCCCAGCAGAGCCACGAGACCATTCCCGGCCAGATAGGCAACGGCCACACTGTTTACGCTGGCCGACCACAACAGCGCCACCACGCCGAAAGCAAACACGCCGAGACGCAGCAGCACAGTGAGCGCCGCATCCAATTCGACGCGACGTAGACCACGAAACACATAACCGAAGTATTCCGCGAAAGATGAGCTGATGACGGCTAGTCCCAGGATGAAGGTGGCGAGGATTGCGCCATCCGGGCGCAGCAAACTAATCGGTATCAGCGCGCCAATGACAACCAATGCCAGCAGCAGCTTGAGCGTTAAGCCAATACCGGCCAGCTGCGGCGCGGTATTTTGATCACCTGCGATTTCACGCGTGATAATGAGCTGCAGGCCTAAATCAGTTGCCGGAGCCAGGACTACGCCAATTGCCAGGCCGTAGGTGACAACGCCGTAACCGGCTGGTCCCAATGCGCGTTGAGCGGCATAGATCAGCGCGAACTGAAATAGTCGCCCAACGACTTCGGCAGCCAGCTTACTACCTGCCTGAAAACGCAACCCTTTCATTCTCAGTCCCCCGCGGACCGCACGGCCTATTTCGGGCCGCGACTACTGTCGGGCCGCGACTACTGTCGGACCACGACTACTGTCGGGCCATGACTAAACTTACGCAAAGTCGCTTCGTTTGGTTCAGAAATATCTCTATTGAGTGTACCACCGCCCACCGGCCCCTGCTATGAAGTCCGAAGCATGGTTAGCAGATCAAGAAGTTCGTACCGATTTAGAGTGACATTTGACATTAGACAGAGTGAA
>JADGQE010000361.1 GCA_017882055.1 Thermoflexales bacterium | reverse complement strand
ATCGGTCGACCATTCGTTTCTGACTCAGATTGCAGATGTCGGGGTTACCTTACTTCTTTTTACGCTTGGTTTGGAGTTTTCACTCCATCGTCTGAAAAAAGTCATGGGAACTGTGGTATGGGCGGGGGTTGCTCAGGTACTTTTGGTTATTCTCGTGTTCTTTTTCGTACGTCCCGCCCACGGTAACCGTGGCGTCGGAAGGCAGGGAGAAAGCGAGTCGTCCTTCGACATTCCTGCGATAGCCGCGAGATCTGAACGCCGAGTGTTGCGGCGTGGTCGCGCCGAATGGAACCGCGATGTCCTCGGTGAGATCCGAGACGTCATTGCTGCCCGCCAGCAATCGGGCCTGGACGTTCGTGCTGATGTTGCGGCCAGCATCGAGTCCGACCGTCAGGCGATGTTGGACGCGATACGAATTGCTGTCTACCGGTTGTCCGGTGAAATCGGTGGGGTAGTGGAACTCGGCGGCGGTGTATCTCGCGGTGATTCTTGCGTCCCCTGCCGCGCCCTGAGCGAGAGTCAGCGCGGTGCTCAGTGTTCCGTTTCGGTACTGGTTGTTGAAGGGAATGATGCCGTCGGTGGAATGATGCGCGGCGCCAACAGAGAATCCTCCCAGCGGGCCGGAGCCCACCGCGTCGCCGTCGATGGATGCGCTGCCGCCAAAGTTAATGCCACCGGATTGATCGCTCATACCTGCGCCGCCGAGAGGTGTAAGATGACTTGCATTATACGCTGTGAACGGTCAGGATGCCAAATATCAATCTGGCGTGTCATTCCGAGGAGCATCCTTTCGCGACGAGGAATCTCTACTGGATGGGCCTGGTAGCCGATCGGGGTAGAGACGGGAGCACTGCACCGCATGTGTTCCTCGGCAAACTACGCCTCGGAATGACACTTTCGGAATGACACCCTTGGAATGACACCTTGGCAGACAATTACATCAATTCCTAAGTCGGTTAATCACCTCCGCCTTTAGACTGTTGCGCCGCATTCGACTTGCGGGTACACTTCTACTACCTCAATACAAGGAGCAGAACATGAAACGCCTGACCACTGTTTTTAGCCTGATGCTGATGGCGGCCTTTGCCTTATCGGCCTGTGGCGCACACATCAACATCAACCTCTTTACTGCCGATGAAGTTATCTCGCAGTCATATCCGTCTGGCATTAAGCGCGTGACGGTCGATGTGTTCAATGGATCCATTGACGTGATCACGGGCACAGACGCCTTGGTCAAAGTTGATGTGACCAAGCGCGGCGGCGGCAACAGCCAGCCAGATGCCCAGTCTGACCTCAAGAACGTCGAGGTGACGATGACGGCCGATGGCGATACGCTGCGCGTGATTGCCCGCCGCACCGACAGGGGCGTCGATATTGGCAACAGCGGCGCCTCAGCCAACATTCGTGTGCCGGCGGGTACAACGCTTGACCTGCGCACCAGCAATGGCAAGGTTAGCATGGCGGGGCCGGTCGGTGATACGATTGTCCGAACGTCAAACGGCGGCATTGAAGTGAAGGCGGCTACGGGACAGCTGGATCTGACGACCAGCAACGGGCAGATCAATGTCAACGGCGGAATCGGCCAACTGACGCTGGACACCAGCAATGGCGGCATCTCAATCACGTCGGACAATGTGATTGTTGCGGCGCGCACCTCGAACGGGCAGATCAGCTATACGGGCGCATTAGCCAACGGCAACCACTCATTCCGTTCGAATAATGCCGGCATCGACATCACGCTGCCCTCGAACACGAATTTCAACGTCGATGCCAATACGAGTAACGGCAAGATTACGAGCGACTTCCTGGTGTCAGTCTCTGGCAGTACGAGCGACTCCGAGTTGCGCGGCAGCGTTGGACAGAATCCGGCCATTTCCATCGGCCTGGACACGAGCAACGGCAACATCGACATTCGTAAGAGCCGCTGAACCGGTAAGTCTTCTCTCAAACAAAACGCAGTCGGGCAGCGCCATCATCGCGCTGCCCGACTGCGTTTATGCTTCGCAGGTTCCTAGAACGCGTCGCCTAACAGCACTCCGAGCAAGCCGATCACGATGCCGAGGTGCAGCAGCAGATCGGTCGATTCGACAAAGCCTAACTGCGTATCGGGAATGGCGCGCAGAATGTAATTGAGCACCACGAGCAGTGCGCCGAACAGGATCGGCATACCGCGATGTCTCGCAATATAATCCGAAATACGATCGAGCAACTTCGACGCAAAACGATCAAGTTTGGAAAGCATGCGGCTGACTCCTCAGTTTTGTTTCACCACATAGGCCCGGAAGGCCGCCAGCCAGCGCGCCGGCAATCGCCCCGTAATCGTGATCCACTTCTCGCTGTAGCCTTCGGCGTCGACCCGGCCATTATCATGGAATAGCGCGACCAGATCCGATCGGCGATAGGGCAAGCGCACCTGCACCGGCGAAAGATGTTCATACAATTCATGCTCGACGAGCGCCAGCAACTTGTCGAGATTCATCTGTTTCAGGGCCGAGATGGGCACACTATGCGGAAAGTGCTGGCTCGTGAGCGCGTCGAGTTGATCGTTCGCCAGCCGATCGATCTTGTTGAGCGCGACAACGATCGGGATGCCGGTCACTTCGAGAGCGGCCAGCGTCTGCTCGACCGCCTTAGCCTGCTCGATCGCGTTGGGATGCGTCAGGTCCACGATGTGCAGCAACAAGTCGGCTTCACCGATTTCTTCCAGTGTAGCACGAAACGCGGCCACCAGCTGCGTCGGCAGTTTCTGAATGAAGCCCACCGTATCGGTGAACAGCGCCTTCTTGCCGCCGGGCAAGCGCACGCGCCGTGTCGTCGGATCGAGCGTAGCGAATAGCTTGTCTTCGGCCAGCACCGGTACGGTCTGCTTCAGGCCGGCCACTTCGACCAGTGCATTCAGCAACGACGACTTGCCCGCATTGGTATAACCTACAATCGACACGACCGGCACTTGCGCCCGCCGGCGCTGCGCACGATACTGCTGCCGATGTTGGCGCACGCTTTCCAGTTCGGTCTTGAGGAAGGTGATGCGTTCGCGGATCTGGCGGCGGTCGACTTCCAACTGCGTTTCGCCCGGGCCGCGCAGACCCACGCCCGCCGCGCCGCCGCGCGCTGATCCACCACCCGCCTGGCGAGCCAGGTGCGTCCATTGACGCGTCAATCTCGGCAGGCGATATTCGTATTGCGCCAGTTCGACCTGCAGCGAGCCTTCGCGCGTGTGTGCGTGCTGCGCGAAGATGTCGAGAATCAGCGCGGTTCGATCGAGCACCCGCACTTCTTCGCCGAGTTCCCGTTCGAGGTTGCGCTGATGCCGCGGCGACAACTCGTCGTCGAACAGGATGATGTCGGCGTTGAGTTCGATCTGCCACGTCTTGAGTTCTTCGACTTTACCGTGACCGATAAAAGTGTCAGATTCGATGTGATTCAACTTCTGCGTCATCTCGCCGACGATTTCCAGCCCGGCGGTCGCCGCCAGCGTGCGCAGTTCCTCCAGAGAATCCTCGACACTCAGCAGGTTGTTTGAGCCGCGCAGATCGGTGCCCACCATCAACACGCGGGCGCGCGGAGCTTCGGTTGAAATGGATTCGCGGTGTTTAGTAATGATGACTCCTCGGATTTAGGGCAGGCCCGTCACTTGCAACGCAGTCGGATACTCGATGGAGAAATCGAAGCGAACCGCCTGCTTCGCGTTGGGTTCAAAGGCCAGATGCCATTCCAGTTCATTTAATTCGGATTGTTCGGCGGGTTTGGGATCGACCGCTTCGAGTTTGACTTTGATTTGTTCGTGCTGGCTGACCGGGAATTGATCGTGCAGTTCCAGATCGATTTTGCCTCCAAGCAAATTCCTAACTTCGATCTCGTAAGCTACGCGCAGCCGCCGCCGATCGCCGAGCAGCTTCTTGTCGACTTCGCGCGCTTTGAGCTCACGCTTGATCGTCACGCGATCATCGACGCCGAGCGCCAGCTCGAACTCTTCGTTGGGCGCTACGCGCTTAATCGGCAAAGCGCCGACGTAATCGCCGCCGACAAACAAATTGGCCGGGCCGGGCAACAGCAGATATTCGCTGCGATTGGTGATTTTGGCACGGCGATAAACGGCCTCGGCCAGTTTAGGCACGGCGATGTAATCAAGACGCGGCAGCAAATCAAGCGTTGCGATGTTGACTTT
>JADGQE010000360.1 GCA_017882055.1 Thermoflexales bacterium | reverse complement strand
GTCGCCGAAAACATCGGCGGTGCGCTGTTGAACGGCCCCGCTTGGCTTTGTGATGACGCGCAAGACTGACTTGGGCGTGCTGATGATTAAGCAGCGGGCTGAGTCGGCGGCTTAACCGGTGACGATGCCCCGTTAAAGTTGCACCGTCTCATTACCAAACACTTTGGAACGCAGATTTCGCAGATGTACGCTGATTTCTCCATTTTATCTGTGGAATCTGCGTGCACACCTGCACTGCATCCGCAGCGTGGTGCAAGTGTCTGCGTCCCAGTTTGTTATTTCGGATAAAGTCTATTGGTTAAGCCCATGTACCAAGGGAAGAGGACTGAATGATCAAGCTGACCATTAATGCTAAAGAACTAGAGGTTCCCGACGACTGGACGATCTTGCAAGCTGCACGCGCGAACAAGATCACGATCCCCACGCTGTGTGATCATCCCGACCTCACGCCCTATGGCGGCTGCCGTCTGTGCGTGGTCGAAGTCGAGCGTGTGCGTGGCTTGCAAGCCGCATGTGCGATGCTGGCGACTGATGGCATGGTGGTTCGAACCGAGACGCCCGAGCTAATTCAATCGCGCAAGATGGTGCTGGAACTGCTGCTGTCCAATTACTACGACGCAGGCTACGTTCCCGGCCGAGAACCCGATTCGGATGAGCTGTTGCATTGGGTCAAACATTACAACGTCGAACTGCCGGAAGACCTCAAGCCGCTGCGACCGCGCTATCCTGTTAACAGCGATCCCAATCCTTTCGTGTGGGTCGATCTCAATAAGTGCATCCTGTGCTCGCGCTGCGTTCGCGCCTGCGCCGAAGTGCAAGGCCGCTTCGTGTGGAGTCTGGCCGAGCGCGGCTTCGACACACATATCTCTGCCGGCATCGATCAGCCGCTGCTCGACGCGCGCTGCGAATCGTGCGGCGCGTGCGTGGCCTACTGCCCGACCGGCGCGCTCGACAACAAACTCTCGATGGGCCTGGGCCAGCCCGATAAGAAAGTGACGACGACCTGCACCTACTGCGGTGTCGGCTGCAATTTCGATTTGAACGTTAAAGAGGGCAAGATTATTCGAGTTACCTCGAATCCTCAAGCGGCAGTGAATGGAATGCATCTCTGTGTGAAGGGCCGCTACGGCTACGACTTTGTGCATCACCCTGATCGCCTTACTAAGCCGCTGGTGCGGAAGTATCTATTGGAGGGATTGGGGATCAGGGATCAGGAATCAGGCAGCGAGGATCGGGGTTCAAGTAGCAGCAATCAAAAACCCAAAATCAAAAATCTAAAATCAGACTGGGTTGAAGTCGATTGGGACACGGCGTTGAATCTCGTTGCCAGGAAGCTGGTCGAGGTCAAGCGGCAATCCGGTCCCGATGCGATCGGCGTGCTGGCTTCGGCCAAGTGCACCAACGAAGAAAACTATTTGATGAACAAGTTGGCGCGCCAGGTCCTCGGTACGCACAACGTCGATCATTGCGCACGCCTGTGTCACTCCTCGACCGTGGCCGGTCTGGCGATGTGCTACGGCTCCGGCGCGATGAGCAACACGATGCAGGACATTTGTGACCATGCTCAGGCGATCTTCATCATCGGCTCCAACACGACCGAGCAGCATCCGGTCTTTGGCACCCAGATTCGGCAGGCCGTGCTGCAGCGTCACATCCAGCTCATCGTCGCCGATCCGCGCAAGATCGACATCACCGAATTTGCGACGAAGCACATTCGGCAGAAGCCCGGCACCGACGTGGCGTTGATCAACGGCCTGATGCACCTCATTCTCAAGAACAACTGGCAGAACCAGAAATTCATCGACGAGCGCTGCGAAGGCTTCGACGATTTCAAAGTGACTATCGAACAGTATCCGCCCGAACTCGTCTCCGAGATCACGGGCGTGTCGATCGAGGATTTGCAGGCGACGGCGGAACTGATCGCGCTCAACTCGCCGATGGCCGTTATCTGGGCAATGGGCATCACGCAGCACACGACCGGCGTGTTCAACGTGTTGAGTCTCGGTAACTTGCAGATGCTGCTCGGCAACATGGGCGTACCCGGCGGCGGCGTCAATCCCTTGCGCGGCCAGAACAACGTGCAAGGCGCGTGCGATATGGGCGCCTTGCCCAACGTGTTCCCCGGCTACCAAAATGTCACCGATGCCAGGGCGCGCGAGAAATTCAATGCGGCCTGGCAATTGCAAGGTGTCGATGCGTTGTTTGGCGAGAAGCCCGGTCTGACGGTGACTGAGCTGATTCCGGCGGCGGGCGAAGGCAAAGTGCGGGTATTGTATATTCTGGGTGAAGATCCGATGTTGACTGATCCCGATATCAATCATGTGCGCGAATGTCTGGACAAGTGCGAGTTTATCGTGCTGGAGGAAATCTTCCCGTCAGCGACAGCCGAGTTTGCCGATGTGCTGCTGCCCGGTGCGTCGTTTGCCGAGAAGGAAGGCACCTTCACTAACACCGAGCGGCGCGTGCAGCGAGTGCGTAAAGCGATCGAACCGATCGGCGAGTCCCGGCCCGATTGGTCGATCATCGCCGATGTGGCCCGGCGTATCATTGCGTTGGAGGGCCGCCAGCCGATCGGTCCGCAGGCTGCGTGGGATTACGCCGCGCCCGATCAGATCATGGCTGAAATTGCAGCGGTAACACCCTCGTATGCCGGGGTGACTTTTGAACGCCTGGATCGCGGCGAGCAGCTGCATTGGCCGGTCAAGAACGTCGATCATCCCGGCACGCCGATTTTGCATATCGGTCAGTTCACACGCGGCCAAGGCAAGTTCCACGCGATCGATCATCTGCCGGCGAAGGAATTGCCGGACGCAGAATATCCGATCGTGTTGACGACGGGCCGCGTGTTGTATCACTGGCACGGCGGCGAGATGACGCGTCGTGCGCAGGGCTTGCTGGAAGTGTATCCTGAGTCCTTGATCGAAATCAGCGCGGAAGACGCCCTCAAGATCGGCTTGAACGGCAACAAGATTGTAAAGGTTACATCACGGCGCGGCGAGACGATCGCCAAAGCCATCATCACCGATCGCGTGTCGCCCGGTTTGATCTTCGGCAACTTCCATTTCCCCGGCGTGCAGAACATCAACAATGTCACCATCGGCGCGCTCGATCCGATTGCCAAGATTCCGGAATATAAAGTGTGCGCGGTGAGAATCGAGCGAGTTGAATCAGTTGAGAGGCCATGATTTGCGCCTTGCCTGGCGAGAGGTCTGGATCGCCATCAACCGGATGGTATAATCTTGACGACATGGAAATCAATAACTTCGAACAGCTGGTCGACGAAGCGATTGAGCAGCTGCCCGCTTACTTCCGCGAGCGCATGGACAATGTGGCGATCATGGTTGAAGAGTGGCCGGATCAGGTGACGATGCAGCTGGCGGGCATTCGTTATCCCAGTCAGTTGCTCGGTTTTTATCATGGCATCCCATTGACCAATCGGACCCAGGGTTACGCCATGGTGCCGCCCGATAAGATCAGCATTTACCGGCAGCCGATACTGCTGCAGTGCCGCAATGGGCAGGAGATACGGGCGATGACTCAGCGCGTCCTCCGTCATGAAGTCGCGCATTATTTTGGCATAGATGACGATCGCCTGCATGAACTCGGCGCGTACTAAGCCCCAGGCCGCCTGGAAGATCAGCCCCTTCGAGTAGTTCTGGTTTCGTCTTCGATAAAAGCGTCGAGTCTGGCGGACAATCGGGGTTTATCGGTCCACTCCCTGCCAAAACATTCATCTGCCTCTTGCAAGTTTCTTACACGAGTGGGCTATACTTCCGCTATGGAAGCAGGAAAAGGCAGCCTGACACACCTGCTGTCATGGGAGGTAAGACGATGTTTGTTCCAGGTTTTGGCGGCTTGCATTTGATCTTGACGGTTGCGTTCTGGGCCGCCCTTGTGATGTTAATCGTGGGGTTGTTCAGCAAGCCTGCATCGATTGTGGCGCGTGCTGATTCGCGCTGGATATTCTCAATCAGCGCTATGCTCGCGGCGAGATTTCAAAAGCCGATTATGACGCTATGCGCCGCGACTTAGACGTATAACGCGTAGTGAGGTGAAACATGAGTACAACTTGGCGTAGAATTCTGGTAGTGGTTACATGGTAAGGGATGGAGTATGCTTATAGCATGATCCAAGAAACCCTTACTTACACAGGCCGCGTCTGTGGCAGCCCTAACATCGTCA
>JADGQE010000050.1 GCA_017882055.1 Thermoflexales bacterium | reverse complement strand
AAAAACAGGGCGTTTTTGGGCAATTATCCGTAACAGCAGATCGAAACGATTGGGTTCGCCCCACTTGCCCGCTCAAACCACAGAAAACGGTAGAATCAGAAATAACTCTATCTTCTTGGTGAGACCAGAAAGGTGAAGGCCATGTCGACCGCGCAGATTAGCATCCCCCTCGATATTCCCGATGTCCAAGTCTTGCAGACGCAGATCAGCTCCCATGGGGAGTTCATTATCACCCTGGAGAGTATCTTGACCAGCGCGCGTTGCCACCGTTGGTGGTCGAGCGTCCGGGCTGGATGACCATCGCGTGCAGGCCGCGCTGGTAAGTATAGTCAACCACGTTTTGAGGCCGCTTGCGCTGAAGAGATCGCAAATGGTCTTTGTCTATCCCTGGTTTGACGACATCCGCAGCACACTTCCAGTCCGGATAATCGATCGTCCTCGCTGTTGAGTACCTGGCGCGGTGGAGGAGCTGTCAATCTATGGCAGGGGCGCAATCCCACCAAAAGATGGGGATTATTCCATCACCGCCGCAAGATTACCCAGACTGTCCGAAGCCAGCAACAGATCGTTGAAGGGAAGAGCAAGTGGAGCAGTGGCGAAGGTTGGATCGTTCACGTTAAGCGGTGGAACCGTCCAGACCCACCAGCACGACGGCGTGGGTGGTGCGACGTGACCAGTAGGGTAACTGCGCGGTATCGACCAGCAAGATCGCTGGAATACGTTGGGCGATCCACGGTTGCAATTCAAGTTCAGTAACCGGGCGGTAGGTCACGGTGAGGCCGCGCAAGCGCAACTGCAGGACGCGCGAGCCGGGTGTGCCAGTCACAGTCGTCGGCCGTGGGGGCGGCGATCTGCGCGACGTGTTGATCGAGGTTGGCCAAACATGTAGGCTGCACGTAACGCGCCTGCAGCGGGCTCGCTACGCTCAGCGCCAATTCCTGACAGACCTGCTGCCACAGGGCGGTGGAGGACAGGCCGTGTTCATCGATTGCGAACACGGGAATGTCCGGTGGTGATTCGTCAGGGGGCTCCGGTGTGGCCGATCGATCCGTCTCTTGATCGATCGGCTGACGGATCAGCCAATCGGCCATTGC
The DNA here is from genome assembly GCA_017882055.1 of Thermoflexales bacterium. GTDB lineage: Bacteria > Chloroflexota > Anaerolineae > Fen-1058 > Fen-1058 > JADGQE01. Next base: position 12,473 of record JADGQE010000050.1, on the reverse strand, counting down.
AGGCCCCACGCCCAGCGGTAGTTCACGGGGATCGGAATCGCCATACACACTGCACCATGCGTGATACAGTGCGGCCAGTGGCTCGTGTTGCAACCCGGCAGGCAAGGGCGTCACACGGCGTGTGGCGTGACGCTGCTGCCAAGTGGTCTGGGCGAACAACACCCACGTGTCGATCGGCAACGTGGCGAACTGCGTGAACGGTTCCGGCACCTGCTCGCGATCAGCTGGCGCGTTCGTCAATACTTTGGCGAGATACGCCGCTTTGCTTTGAACAACAGGATCATTGATTGCATACACGACCGCGACGTAGTAAGCCGTTGTTCCGTTGACCTTGAACAAATAGCGAATACCGGTCGCATTGAACGGCCATACCATCAGCGCGTAGACGTTATATTTTCCAGCAGTTTTACAAGTTAATCGCGTGGGATACATGACAGACTCGTGGATTCCGTCTGTGTCCCAGTCCTCAGTGTCAAATGACACTGGCGTTATAGTCCCATTACTGACATTCTGGTCAGTAGACATGTGGACCCTGACATTCTGGGTATAGCCACCACCAGCGGCTGAAGCAAACGGCCCGGTAACCGCGCCGGCATCATCGACGATGTACAATCCATCTGCCTTCGAGAATATTCTGGAGTGATCCGCCGCAGGCGTTGCCGGCGGCGCGCTGGGCAATTGCTCCAACACATCCGCGATCGCTTCCAGGCGTAGCACCTCATCGACCCGACTATCCTTGTGCCCGACCTCTAAGTTGGCAGATGCTTCTTCACCTGCCAACTTCGTCACGGCCACCCGGATGCGCTTATGCGCCGCCTGCCTACGAACGGATAGCGAATATTGATCCATAGTCATCTCCTACAACTTACGTAAGCGGTGCCAATTGTGAAGTAAAGCCCCACGTTTGTGGGGCCTTTTGATTACACTTTCCAGTTATCGACCGGGCTGGCATTCTCGTGATCGTGCTGCACATCGGCGGCCACGAAGTGAGCGTAGTGCTCGACCATCTCGAAATCGGAGTGGCCGAGCAAGTCCTTTAACGCCAGCATCTGGCCGCGGTTGCGCAGATACTCCGTGGCAAACGTATGGCGGAAACGGTGGGGGTGCACGTTCTTCACGCCGGCGCGATCGCCCAGGCGGCCGACCAGATTGCGCAGTGCATGACGTGTCATCGGACGCGGGTTGGAGTCGTCGACGTAGAAGAGATAATCCTTCGGCTTGCTGGTATCCTTGCGCGGCTCAAGATATTCCCACAGTAGTTTGGCAGTGCGTTTGCCAAAGTGTACGACGCGTGACTTATCGCCTTTGCCATGGGGCACGCGGATGGTGCTGCGCGATAGGCTCAGGTGCTCAATCTGAATGTCGCAGAGCTCTTGCGCACGCAGGCCGGTGTCGAGCAGTAGCTTGATGATCACCTTATCGCGCAGTGCGGTGTGCCGTTCAGACACCGTGTCTTCATTGGTGCACCAACGCGCGGTATGATCGCAAGCGTCAATGAGCGCGTCGATTTCCTCATGCGTGAAGGGATCGATCCGTGGGGACGATTTGCTACCTGGCCGATCGATTGATCGGATCAGGTTGGTTGCGGCGTTGCCCGACTTCACCAGCCAGGTATACAGCGCCGATAGATTGGTGTGGACATTGCGGCGCGTCTTGGCAGCGAGCGGCCGGGCGGGTCGCTTGATGATACCGCCTGGTTGGTTGACATGATCGCGCAGCCAGTTGAAGAAGCCGATCCAGTCATCCCGATCGAGTTCATCCACGACGGGATCTGTCTCGAAATAGGCGCAGACCTTCTTTCCGGTCACGATATAGTCCGCAACCGTATGCGGACTGAGATCTGAGCGGCGCTCGAAGATCATCTGATCGAAGGCTTTTGAGACTGTAAATTGTTTGCGTTGGGTGGTTTTTGGGCGAGCCATGTGCACTCCTCTCTGGACTTGGTTCCGACAATACCGGGGATTTGATTCCCCCTAGCCGGTCACCACGTTTTTTTTATTCCAGAGGTAAGTGTGCCGTGTGTACGGCGACTCACCGATCGGATGATTGGAGTTCACACGGCTCGGATTTTGGCCGAGCCGTGTGAACGGAGTCGGGGCGAGAGGATTTGAACCTCCGACCTCACGGACCCGAACCGTGCGCGCTAGCCGGACTGCGCTACGCCCCGAACTCATTCGCTGTGCTCAATGCCACCTCGGGTAAGTCGAGCGAACGTCGCGCATTATACCCAATTCACCAGGGTTATGCAAGTGCCAGTTTCGATCTGTCGCCACCGCGCCGCGAAATTTGACAGACAAAGTCAGGCGTGGTAACATATAAGCGTATGTTTATATGTTTGCGGGAGGACGATGGCCACACACACCCTCAGCAAGAGTCAAGCCAAAGATCTGCGTGAATTGGCGCTGCACTTCTATGCGCTCAAAGACGCGCTGCGCCTGGAACTGCTGGTGCTGTTGGCAAGCCACGAATGCACGGTCAATGAACTGGCGGCCGGACTGCACAAGAGCCAGCCGTTGGTCTCATGGCATCTTCGGCGTTTGAGGGCCGCCGGCATCGTCAAAATCCGCCGCGCCGGGCGCGAAGTGTATTGCTCACTCGATCGAGAGGCGCTAGCCCAGCACCAACAAGCGTTTTTAGATCTCATCCGGCAAGCGTGATTGCAGACCCGTAGTTGAGTTTCCAACCGGGGCAATCGGGGGTGAAGAGAAGTGGGCGGCCATTGAATAGTCCCGGTTGGTTTGAATTCCAATCCGCAATCCAAAACACTTGCACCGCGCTGCCGTGAAGCATGCAGTGCAGGTATTAGAAATCGGAAATCCGACATCTAACATCAAGGAGAAATCTCGTGGCAAAAACAGTTGGCAAAAAATCCAAGAAAGTGCGTGTAGCAATTATTGGCGTTGGTAATTGCTCCTCGTCGCTGGTGCAGGGCGTCGAATATTACAAGGACGCGCCCGACGGTACCAAGATTCCGGGCATCATGCACACTACGCTGGGTGGTTATCACATTGGCGATGTCGAATTCAGCGCGGCAATTGACATCGACGCCGAGAAGGTCGGCAAAGACTTAAGCGAAGCGATTTTCTCGGGGCAGAATAACACTTACAAGTTCGCCGCTGTTCCCAAGACCGGCATCAAAGTTGCGCGCGGCATGACGCACGATGGCCTGGGCAAGTATCTCTCGCAGGTGATCAAGAAAGCACCTGGCCCCACCGACAATATTGTGAAACTGCTCCAGGATACCAAGACGGATGTGGTCGTGTCCTATTTGCCGGTCGGCAGCGAAGAAGCCACCAAATGGTATGTCGAGCAGATTCTGAAAGCGGGTTGCGCTTTCGTCAATTGCATCCCCGTTTTCATCGCGCGCGAGAAATACTGGCAGGGCCGCTTTGAAGACGCGGGTCTGCCAGTGATTGGCGACGACATCAAGAGCCAGGTCGGCGCGACGATTACCCATCGCGTGTTGACGCGCCTGTTTGAAGATCGCGGCGTGCGGATCGATCGAACCTACCAGCTCAACTTCGGCGGCAACACCGACTTCCTTAACATGTTGGAGCGCGAGCGGCTGGAATCGAAGAAGATCAGCAAAACGAATGCGGTTACGAGCCAGCTGGATCAGCCGATGGACCCCAGGAACATCCATGTCGGCCCGAGCGATTACGTGCCGTGGCTGACCGATCGCAAGTGGTGCTATATTCGCATGGAAGGCACGACCTTCGGCGATGTGCCGCTGAATCTGGAACTGAAGCTGGAAGTCTGGGACAGTCCCAACTCGGCCGGCGTCGTGATCGATGCGGTGCGCTGCGCCAAGATTGCGCTGGATCGCGGCCTCAAAGGCCCGTTGACGGCCCCCGCGTCCTATTTCATGAAGTCGCCGCCGGTGCAGTATCACGACGACAAAGCACGTGAACTGCTCGAGCAGTTCATTAAGGGCGAATAGCCAGCCAGTGGATTTCAGCCGCCGATGACGTATCGGCGGCTGTTTCTATATCTGTGATAAGGATGCCGCATGACTGTCGAAAAACCATCTACACCTACAAGTCTGAGCGAAAAATTGCGGCCGATGGCGACAGTTGTCTTGAAGCCGATTGCGCGTGGCCTGATTCGTTTACATGTGACAGCCGATGCCCTGACGATCGCGGGAACGTTGATCATGGCCTTAGCTGGCGTAACGGCGGCTGCTGGCAACTTGTTTGCCAGTGCATTGCTGATGCTGGTGTCTGCGCCGATGGACGCGCTCGATGGAACCGTTGCCAGAATGTCGGGCATAAAGAGCAAGTTTGGCGCGTTTCTCGATTCCACGTCCGATCGTTATGCCGAAGGCTTTGTGTTGGGCGGTATTCTGATCTATGGCCTGAATCTTCGCAACGACTGGATCGTGGTGCTGGCCTTCGTGTCGTTATGGGGTGCGCTGTTGATTAGTTACACTCGCGCGCGGGCTGAGGGACTGAATGTGGAATGCAAGGTGGGACTGCTCACCCGCATGGAAAGATTTGTGCTGCTCATCGCCATGCTGGCGCTCAATCAGGTTCTGCCGGGCCTGGTTATTTTGGCGATCTTAACGCATTTCACGGCGCTGCAGCGTATTTACTATGTATGGCGTGCTATGCGCGTTTCTTGATCGGTTTGCTGTGGGTTGGTGTGGAGCCGCGAAAGGTGGGGAAGGATTCGTATTGCGTTTGCACTCGAATAGCAATCGCTTCATTTGTACTTGAGTGCATGACCTGGGCTGGTAAAGCTGTTATAATCGGAACAAGCTAAAATGGAGTTCCGATCATGATTGAAGCGCGAAATCTCAGTAAGAAATTTGGTGACTTCGTCGCCGTGGGCGACGTATCATTGCGGGTCAACGCGGGCGCGGTGATGGCGCTGCTTGGCCCGAATGGCGCCGGCAAGACGACCACCGTCCGCATGTTGTCGGGTATCCTGGTACCCACTTCGGGGCAAGCCATTATCGCCGGCCTGGATGTCGTCAAGCACGCCCAGGAAGTTCGACGCCGGGTCGGAGTGTTGGCCGAGGTGCCCGGCTTATATCTCCGCTCGACGGCACGCGAATACCTCAGTTTCTTTGGCGAAGTGTATGGCCTGGCTGCCGCGCAGCGCCGCCAGCGGATCGGCGATCTGTTGGCGCAATTTGAAATGTTGGATATGATCGATCGGCGGCTGAGTGAATTCTCGAAAGGGATGAAGCAGAAGCTGGCGTTGATCCGCTGCCTGTTGCCCGATCCTGAAGTGCTGCTGCTCGACGAGCCGACCTCGGCCATGGACCCGCAGAGCGCTCGTCTGGTGCGTAACACCATCACGCAGCTGCGCAGCGATCGGCGCAGCATCATTCTGTGTACCCACAATTTACCCGAAGCCGAAATGATGGCGGATCACATCGCCATTATCCGGCGCGGACAGATCGTCGTCGAAGGCTCGCCGTCGGAATTGAAGACGCGCCTGCTGGGTCGCCCCTTGATGGAAGTGCACTTTGCCCGGTCGCTGAATGGCGTGCTGCCGCAGCTGCAGGCGCGCCTTGAAGTTGAAAGCAGTGGCGACAAGTGGCTGCGCTACCGGACCGATAATCCCGTCGGCGACAATCCGCCGCTGCTGTACTGGCTGGCTGAGCAGAAAATCGAGGTGGTCACCTTGAGCGAGGTGCCGCGCAGTCTGGAAGAAGTTTACCTGCGTGTGGTCGGTCAACCGGTGGAGGTTTGATTAAGATGGTGGCTATTGCGACACTGCCCCGATCGAATATCAGTTGGTGGCGCGGCGTGACGATCTTGATGCGGCGCGAACTGCGTGACACGTTGCGTGACTGGCGCATGGTTCTGCCCATCGTTCTGTTGACGCTGGTTTTTCCGCTGATCATGACCTTCACGGCGACCGCCGCTCAGGACTTTGTGGCCCGTTACGGCACGCCGCTGATCGGCGAGCGCTTGATTCCGTTCCTGTTGATGATTGTGGGCTTCTTCCCGATCTCGTTTTCGCTGGTGATCGCGCTGGAGGCATTTGTCGGCGAACGTGAACGCAAGAGCCTCGAACCGTTGTTGGCTACGCCGTTGACGAATGGGCAATTGTATCTAGGCAAGATGCTGGCCTCGATCGTCCCGGCGCTGTTGGCGGCTTATCTGGGTATCAGCGTGTACCTTTTGGGACTGCTTATCTTTCAGAACTGGCACCCGCCGTTGACACTGCTGGTCCTGGTCGTGGCCTTAACCACGACCGAAGCGATTGTCATGGTCTCGGGTGCTGTCGTTATCTCAACTCAGGCCACCAGCGTTCGCGCCGCCAACTTACTGGCCTCGTTCATTATCATTCCGATGGCGCTGCTGGTGCAGGCCGAAAGCGTGATCATGTTCTGGGCCGCCTATGATGTGCTGTGGGGCATCGTCGTCGGCTTGATCGTCGTCGATCTGATTTTGGTTCGCATGGGTTTGAGCTTATTCAATCGCGAAGAGCTGCTGGGCCGCGAGATCGATCATCTCAACCCGAAAGGTTTCATCCGCAAGATCAGATCGTACTGGGCTTCAGCCGAACCCGGCGGCCTGGGGCAGCGCTTCTCATTGATTCGGATGTACCGCGTCCACATTCCCGCGGCACTGCGGCGGTTGCGCGGTGCGACGCTGGCCGTCATGGCGGCTTTGATCGTGGGCACGTTGGCTGCCATGCTGGTCGTCGGGCAGCTGAAGTTGCCGCCCGATCTATTGGCGACGGTGCGCGAGGGCTTCACCAATCTGCGTGCGGATTCATTCAGTGCTTCAGCCTTTACTTCCATCCTGCCAACGGCCAACCAAAATCTATTTCTGGCCATCCTGAAAAACAATGCCGGCTCATTGCTGTTGGGCGGCCTTTTGAGCATGTTTTCCTTCGGAGCGCTTGGGATCGTGATGCTGCTCGTGGCGGTCGCGCCGATCGGTTTGCTCGCGCCGATCGTCGGGATGGCGGGTCTGAATCCGTTGACCTTCCTCTTTGCTTTTATCGTGCCGCATGGTATCCTTGAATTGCCCGCAGCCGTGATCGCTACGGCCGCGGCGGTACGGATTGGGGCGGCGCTCGTTTCTCGCCAACCGAAGCTAACGGTGGGTGAGGGCTGGCTGTTAGCCGTGATTGATTTTGTGAAAGTGTTTGTCTTTGTGGTGCTGCCCTTGTTGGCGGTGGCCGCGTTGATTGAGGCTTACATCACGCCGCAGGTGGTTTGCTGGGTTTATCACTGCGGGTAAATTCCAATTGACTGTTGTCAAAGGACAAATCGCGAGCCATGCCGCGTCTTGTTATTTTAGGCAGTGCCGCTGCAGTACCGGATGCCGCGCATGAAAACACCTATATGGTACTGGCCGGCGATCATGGCTCGATCATGATCGATTGCGCGGGCAGTCCGATCGGCCGGTTGGAGCGAGCGGGCGTCAGCCTTAGTTCGCTGCGTTCGATCATCATCACCCACATTCACCCCGATCATGCCTACGGCCTGCCGATCGTGCTCATGAGCCTGTGGTTGCTGGGCCGCCGTGAACCCCTGCGCATTTATGCGCCGGCGATGGTCATTGGCCGGCTGCGTACCATCATGGTCGCCTACGAATGGGGCGACTGGCCGCATTTCTACCCGGTCGAATTCGTGGAAATTTTGCCGTATGATGAAGCGCCGGTGCTCGACGATGAAGATTTCTTGATTACGGCGCTGCCCTGCGATCATTTCGTGCCGACGGTCAGTTTGAAGGTCGTGTCCAAATCGAACGGGCATAAGCTGGTCTATACGAGCGATACGGCGCCGCTGGATTCACTGACTGAATTTGCGCGCGGTGCGGATCTATTGCTGCATGAAGCGGCGGGCGCCACGCGAGGTCATTCGAGCGCGGGCATGGCCGGACGCACGGCGCGCGAGGCCAATGCTCGCAAGTTGGTTTTGATCCACTATCAGGTCTATGCCGATCCCGCTATTCTGATGTCTGAAGCCCGCCTGGAATTCGACGGCCCGATCGAAGTGGCCCAAGACTTTTCGGAATACCCGCTGTAATTCGTACCCCGCGTACTACGTAGAACCAACTTGCGCAATACGCTTCATTTTTTTGCTTTCGCGCTGCCCCTGGCCGTAGCCCACCTATCGTTCCGCCGATGCACGAATGGCGATCTCTTTGTCGGTCAATGACCGCACGACGCGGCCCGTTAAGCCCAAAACGAGCGAACGGGCTGGCACATTCGTTCCACCTGTTACACGGGGCACGGACATAAATTTCACTAGCAGTCTGTCGGAGAGCACTTGTAGTATAGCCGCTTGTCGGCGTCGCCCACGAGGGCTATACGACCTCTCCCACAGACTGCAAGAAACCGGGTTTCGTAAGCAGCCAGTTTCTGTTCCCCCTGTTTTATGGTAGAATCTGACAGCGATAGACAAATCAATAGGTTGTGAGCGGGGTAGGGGGTGGCGGATGGCAATTGTCGTCTCAGATTCACACGATCCGTCCGATCGGACTCAAGTGGAGATCGATCGGATGCGACAAGAGCACTTCGAGCCGGGCCACTGGATTGTTTGGCAGCATTCGCCTACGTGGCGGCCGCCGACCGACGTGTACGAAACCGATGAAGCGGTCATCGTGCGCGTTGAAATCGCGGGGATGCGCGAGACCGATTTTAATGTGACGCTGCATGATCAATTGCTGGTCATTGTCGGGGCGCGCACGGATCCAAGCCCGAAGGTGGCCTATCACCAACTCGAAGTTCGTTACGGTGACTTTCGCGTCGAAGTGACGCTGCACTGGCAGGTTGATGAATCGCGCGTGACGGCGTCATATCAAGACGGCTTTCTGGTGGTCACTTTACCCAAAGCTCGCAACCGTCGCGTGAAGGTGATTGAGATTGGTGAACGCGACTAAGTGACGGCCGGCTGCCGGTCTCTAAAATTTATGTGCGGTTTGTCGCAAACTCAACGGTTCAAATTAAAATGGCTGATCTCGATTACAATGCGTTAGGCAGTCAAATTTTTCGCGCCGAAAACGTCGAGGTGGTATTGGTTTCGGCCATCGAGGTGGAACAAAGTCCGGTGGAGGTCTCGCCCAGCTCTCCGCTGCCGGACGAGTTGCCGATCCTGCCGTTGCGCGGCGTAGTGGTTTATCCGTTGACGGCCGTGCCGCTCACGGTCGGCCAGGCGCGCTCCGTGCAGCTGATCGACGATGCGGTTTTGCAGAAGAAGATCATCGGCCTGGTCGCCAGCCAGGATGCGTCGATCGAAGAACCAACGCCGGATCAATGCTACACCATCGGCACGGCGGCGGTCGTTCAGCGTTTGCTGCGCTTGCCCGATGGCACGATTCGCTTAATCGTTCTCGGGCTTGAACGCATTCGCATCACAGAATACACCGCAACGCAGCCTTATCTCAAAGCCAGAGTCGAAGCGGCGCCTGAAAAATCAGAGACCACGCTGGAAGTTGAAGCGCTGCGCCGCAACATCGGCGCCTTGTTCGGGCGATTGGTCGAACTGGTCCCCGGCATCCCCGACGAAATTGCCGCGGTGGCGATCAACATCGAAGACCCGCGCCAGTTGGCGTATGCGATTGCCACTTACATGCGGATCGAACTAGCCGCTGCGCAGGCGATCCTTGAGATCGACGATGTGACGGCCAAGCTGCGCAAAGTCGTGGCGTTGTTGAGCAAAGAACTGGAAGTGCTTGAACTGGGCCGCAAGATTCAAAGCGAAGCCCATTCGGAGATGGAGAAAGTTCAACGCGAGTATTATCTGCGTGAACAACTCAAAGCGATCCAGCGTGAACTTGGCGAGCAGGATGAGCAGCAGATCGAAGTCGAAGAACTGCGCAAGAAGATCGAGGTCGCCGGCATGACCGAAGAGGCTGCCAAGGAGGCCAGGCGCGAACTCGATCGCCTGGCTAAGCTGCCTACGGCGGCCGCCGAGTACGGCGTCATTCGCACTTACCTCGATTGGTTGGTCAATCTGCCCTGGAACAAGATCACGCCGGATAATCTCGACGTAGCGCACGCTCGGGTGATCCTTGATGTCGATCACTATGGTCTGAAGGATATCAAAGAGCGCATCCTTGAATATCTGGCGGTGCGCAAACTCAAGTTGGAACGTGTGGCGCAAGAAGCCGCCGAGGGCGCGCCGTCGAAGCAGGACCAGGACGCGCCGCCGCAAGATTTGATTCGCCGCGAGCGCGAAGGCGTGATTCTGTGCTTTGTCGGGCCGCCCGGTGTCGGCAAGACATCGCTCGGCCAATCGATCGCGCGTGCCATGGGCCGCAAGTTTATTCGCCAGTCACTGGGTGGCATTCGCGATGAAGCCGATATCCGCGGCTTCCGCCGTACGTACATCGGCGCGCTGCCGGGCCGCGTCATTCAGGCGCTGCGCCGCGTCGAAACGCGCAACCCCATCTTTATGCTGGATGAAGTCGATAAGATGACGGCGGACTTTCGCGGCGATCCAGCTTCGGCGCTGCTGGAAGTGCTCGATCCCGAACAGAATCGCGAGTTTCGCGATCATTATCTGGATGTCGCCTTCGATTTGTCGCAGACGATCTTCATCTGCACGGCCAACTATCTCGAAGCCATCCCCGGCCCGCTGCGCGATCGCATGGAAGTGATCCAGCTATCGGGTTACACCGAGAGCGAGAAGATCAAGATCGCGCAGGGCTATTTGATTCCGCGCCAGATCAAGGAAAATGGCCTGCGCTTCGGCGAAGTCTCATTTACTGAAGCGGCGTTGTCGAAGATTATCGGTGATTACACGCGTGAGGCCGGCGTCCGCAATCTCGAGCGTGAGATCGGACGAGTATGCCGCAAGCTGGCTACCAAGATCGCGGAAGGCGCTGAGTCGCAGGTTGCCATTGACGACAAAGATATTGTGCTGTATCTGGGCAAGCCGCGCTTCTACGCCGAGATCGCAGAACGCACGCAGATGCCGGGTGTGGCCACCGGCCTGGCGTGGACGCCTGTCGGCGGCGACATCATGTTTATTGAAGCGACGCAAATGCCGGGCGGCCGCGGCTTTCAGTTGACGGGGCAACTGGGTGATGTGATGCGTGAGAGTGCCCAGGCGGCGCTATCCTATGTGCGGTCGCGGGCCGATTCACTGGGCCTGCAAGCCAAATATTTTTCGACACACGATCTGCATCTGCATGTGCCGGCCGGAGCCGTGCCAAAGGACGGCCCCTCGGCGGGCGTGACCATGGCCACGGCTCTGGCCTCATTGCTGACCGGGCGAGCCGTTCGCAATGATCTGGCCATGACGGGTGAGATTACCCTGCGCGGGCAGGTGCTGCCGGTTGGCGGTATCAAAGAAAAAATACTGGCGGCGCATCGAGCCGGACTCAAGACGATCATCCTGCCGAATCGCAACGAAAAAGACCTGGACGATCTACCGGAAGAGGTCCGTCAGTCGATGAAGTTCATCTTAGTCGATCAGGTGGATCAAGTTTTTGAGGCGGCTTTATCCAAGCCGGGGCGCACAGTCGGAAATGGTCAGCGTGGAACAAAGCGCTCGAGCCGTCAACCCAAGATTGCTAAAGAGTGAGGTTTCATTGCCTAAGATTTTGATTGTTGATGATGATCGCGCAACCTCCACGTTGTTGCGGACGCTGTTTACGATTGAGAACTACGACGGTGTGCTCTGCCCCCGGCCCGAGCAAGTGCTGAGTGTGGCGGCACACGAAAAGCCCGATTTGATCTTGATGGATGTCCATCTGGCCGGCATCGATTCGATCACGATCCTGAACCAGATTCGGGCCAATAAGGATTTGAAGTCCATGCCGGTGGTCATGACGTCCGGCATGGATGTCGAAGAAAAGTGCATGCGCGCCGGCGCCAGCGCTTTCATGTTGAAACCGTTTAAGCCGGCGGAATTATTGGACGTCGTCAAGCGCCTGGTGACGACACACGCAGCGACGAATTAGCAGGAACCTTATGGCTCAACGCAAAAAGCGCAGTGATCCACAACCCCAACGCCAATGGCGGCGAATTGATCTTCATCTCCACACACCGGCTTCGATTGACTTTGAAGAACCTTCAATAACTTATCTTGACCTGCTGCAAAAGGCCGAAGCCCGCAGCCTTGACGTTATCGCTTTTACCGATCACAACAGCGTGGCCGGTTATGCGCAGATGCAGCGCGAGATCGAGCAGCTTGAGTTTCTTGAAAAGATCAATCGGCTTCAACCCGACGAGCGCAAGCGCCTGGAAGAATACCGCCGCCTGCGCAAAAAAATTCTGGTGCTGCCGGGTTTTGAATTTACAGCCACTTTTGGCTTTCACATCATTGGCGTCTTTTCTGAATCAACTTCGGTACGCGAGATCGATCACATCCTGCTCAACCTGAATGTGCCGCCCGAGAAACTCGATCTGGGCGCAACCGATTGCGGCGCTACCGATGATGTGTTGACGGCTTATCGATTGATCGACGAAGCCGGCGGGCTGGCGATCGCGGCGCACGTCAATTCAAGCAACGGCGTCGCCATGCGCGGCCTTGGCTTCGGCGGGCAGACCAAGAT
>JADGQE010000359.1 GCA_017882055.1 Thermoflexales bacterium | reverse complement strand
CCGATGCCCTGCCCGCGAAAGGCTCGATCGACGGCGATGTTCCACAGCATCGCAGCGTTGTGCCACGCCTGGTGTTCCATATCCAGCATCGCGATCAGCTGATCGTCTTCTTCGGCGGCGAGATACAGCCCAGCGCTGCGTTTCAGCCGCTCGCCGATTTCAGCCAGATCGTAGTCGTCCAGATAGTAGTCGGTGCTGACGAACGGCGGATCGAGCGGCTGTTCGATCAACTGCCACAGCGTGTTGAAGCCATCGACTGTTTTGATCACGTCGAGGAATCGCTCCGAGGCGAAGTTGGCGTCGATGTGGTTGAGATAAGGCAGGTCGGATGAAGTGAGTGGTCGGATACGCATGGCAATCTCTCATTCGCTCCGTCTCTCCTTCTCGCGGTCGATGGAGTGATGGAGAGACGGGCGATGGAGCGAGGATACTCTACAATCTAAAGTACCGGCTCAAGTCCGGCTTCCAATCGATCGCGGAATACTCGCCCGACTTGCCATCTTGTTCGTAGCGCCCGTAGTATTTGCCGCGCGTGATGTTGGTCAGGGCTTGCACGAGCGTATCAATTTCTTCGGCGGTGTTGTACATGCCAAAACTGACCCGCACCAGGCCGGGCATGTCGTGTCGATCGTTGGCCAGGATGTCGGCTCGAACGCGATTTGATTCCTCGCCTGACAATCCCAACAAATGCAGCAAGTAGGGATGCGCGCAGAAGCAGCCGTTGCGCACGCCGATGCCCCATTCTGCGCCAAGGATCGAAGCCACCAGAAAGTGCGACATCCCTCGCACATTGATTGGAATAACACCCAATCGACTGGCCGCGGTCTGCGGGTTCGTGTCGCCGTAAATCTCAAGGCCGTCGATGGCAGATAAATGTTCCAGCGCATACGCGGTCAAGGTGGCTTCATGATTGGCAATGGCACCCATCCCGATGGCGTCCAACGCTTTGATCGCAGCCGCCATCGCTACCGCGCCGACGACGTTGGGCGAGCCGGCTTCGTCTCGTTCGGGCGGGGCAGACCATTCGACCGCATCGACGGTGACGAGTTCGATCGTGCCGCCGCCGCGATACTCCGGTTCACCGCGCTCGAAGGTGTCCTTGCGGCCGATCAACGCGCCGCTGCCGAAAGGCGCATACATCTTATGCGCGGATAGTGACACGTAATCGAGATGAGCTGGATCGTCGAGCGCACCCATCGAGACGCGGCGGTGCGGAGCCAACTGCGCGCCATCGATCAAAATCTGCGCGCCATTGGCGTGTGCCTTTTCAGCCAGGCGATGAATATCGGGCAGGAAGCCGGTCACGTTGGAGGCGCCGGTGACGGCTACCAACTTCACGCGGTCTTTGTATTTCTCCAGCAAACGATCGAAGTCGGCTTCATCCAGCCGTCCCAGCGGATCAGCTGCAATGTGTTCGACGTGCGCGCGCGCCCGCCAGGGCAGATCGTTGCTGTGATGTTCGAGCAGTGAGACCAGAACCACATCGTCTTTGGTCAAGGGTAATCGATAGGATAGCTTGTTGATGGCTTCCGTCGTGTTCTTGCCGAAGATGACGGTGTGATCGCGCAAGTTCGCGCCGACGAACTCAGCCACGATGCGGTGCGCGTCGTCGTAAGCCTGCGTGGCGACTTTGCTTTTCAGGCCTGTGCCGCGATGCACCGACGAGTACCAGTTCATGAATTCGTTGACGGCGTCGAGTGCCTCACGCAGGGCAGGGGTGCTGGCGGCGTTATCGAAATTGATGTAGATGCGTGTGTCACCATTGAGCAACGGCACCTGCTGGTTGACACCGACGATCCGCTCGCGGATTCGATTGAAATCGGCGGTATTGCCGAGCTTAAGCGACGTTGTTCTCCGGGTCGATTTGGTCTTCACTTTTTACTCTTCGTTTCCATAACCCATGTGGCGCAGTTCGCGCGCATCGTGCCGCCAGTTCTTGCGGACTTTGACCCATAGCTCCAGAAATACTTTGGCGTCGATCAGGCGTTGAATCTCGTGGCGGGCATCTGCGCCGATTTGCTTGAGCGTGTGCCCGCCGCTGCCGATGAGGATGCCTTTTTGCGATTCTTTCTCGACGTAGATCGTGGCGGCGATGTGGACGTTGCCTTTGGCCTGTTCGTCGTATTGTTCGATCACGACGGCGACCGAATGCGGGACTTCCTGCCTGAGATGCAGCAGCACCTGCTCACGGATCAACTCGGCCGTGATGTCGCGCTCTGGCTGATCGGTGATTTGATCGGGCGGATAGTACATCGGCCCTTCCGGCAAGACGGCAACGACCTTCTGCAAGAGTTCGTCGAGGTTCTTGTTCTGCGTGGCCGAGAGCATAGTCCAATCCCACGGCGCGGGTGGTTCGGCTCCGGCCGGCGTGGGCGCGAGCGACCAGTAGGCTTCGACGTGTGCCTTCAAATGATCAGGGCTGATCGGCCGATCCATTTTATTGAGCGCCAGGATCACCGGTCGGGTTTCAGGCTGAGCGCGCAAGGCTTCGGCAATGCGGCGATCGTCACCGTCGGGCAAGTCAGTCACATCGACCAGGAAGATGATCACATCGGCTTCGGCAATGGCGCCGAGAGCCGTATCGACCATATACTGGCCGAGCGAATGCTGCGGCTTATGAATGCCCGGCGTGTCGATGAAGATCACCTGCGCTTCAGGCCGCGTGAGAATGCCGCGAATACGATCGCGCGTCGTCTGCGGCTTATTGGTGACGATCGATATTTTCTGGCCGAGGTAGGCGTTGAGCAGCGTCGACTTGCCGACGTTCGGCTTGCCGATCACGGCGACGAAGCCGGAGCGAAAGCCGGGGGGAGTTTCTAACTGTAAAACGTGTGTTTGGATTGACTCATTCATAGATTTCACGTATTGCGTATTGCGTGTTGCGTTACTAAACGGAATACGCAATACGCAACACGTACCCTGTATCACTTTGGCATTAACTTAACAAACTTGCGTTTGCCGACTTGCAGCACAATCGGCTGGCTGATTTCGATCAGTTTCATCGCGTCCTCGAGGGTGACGCCCTCGAGTTTGACACCGCCCTGATCGATCAAGCGGCGGGCTTCGTTCTTGCTCCTGGCTGAGTGCGTGAAGATCAAGAGGTCGGTGATGGTCATCGCGCGATCGACGGTGACTTGTTCCATGTCTTCGGGCAAGGCGTGCTGCTGGAAGATGCTGATGAAATTCTGTTCGGCGGGAGCCGCGGCTTCATCGCCGTAGAAGATGCCGACGATCTCGCGGGCCAGCGCCATTTTGATGTCGCGCGGGTGAACGGCGCCGGACTGCAATTTGCTTTCGTAATCGGCGACGACGCCGGGCGTCCAGCGGGTGGCTAATTGCATGTACTTCACCATCGCAAGGTCGGGCACCGACATGACCTTGCCGTACATATCTTCCGCCGTCGTGCTGATCGGGACGATGTTGCCGGTTGATTTCGACATGCGCATCACGCCATCCGTGCCGGGCAGGATGCCGAGGATGATGCCGACCAGCGGTTTCTGTCCCAGGGCTTCCTGTAACTTGCGTCCGGCGACGATGATGTTGAAAAGCTGATCCGTTCCGCCGACTTGCACATCGGTCTGCATGTTGACGGCATCATAGCCTTGCATCAGCGCGTAGAAAGTCTCGTGCAGGAAGATCGGTTCGCCGCGCTCCAACCGCTGCGCAAAATTATCGCGCGTCAAGAATTGCTGTACGGTGAAATTTTGGCCCAGGCGGATCAGATCGAGCAGCGTGAGTTTGGACAGCCACTCGCCGTTGTAGCGGACCTTCGTTTTCTCGCGATCCAGTAGGCGGAACGCTTGCTCGGCGTACGTGCGTGCATTGTCGGCGACTTGCGCCTCCGTCAAGATGGGCCGGGCTTTATTCTTGTCCGATGGATCGCCAACCAGCGCCGTATAACTGCCGATCAGGAAGGTGACCTCGTGGCCTAGATCTTGGAACTGGCGCAGTTTGCGCATCGGAATGGTGTGGCCCAAGTGCAGATCGCTCGAAGTGGGATCAAAGCCGGCATAGACACGCAGCGGGCGGCCCTCTTTTTGCGCTTCGATCAACCGCTCGCGCAATTCGCGTTCCATGGCTTGCTTGAGTTCTTCGTCGCCGTACTCGGTGCCCTGCATCAACAGCGCCACTTGTTCGTCAATCGATAACATCTACGAGTTCCTTCCTGTGTTGTTGGTCGGCTGATTTGCTATAAATCAAGGT
>JADGQE010000358.1 GCA_017882055.1 Thermoflexales bacterium | reverse complement strand
AAGTGTTGCGAGCGCTTGCCCATACCCGGCGCAGTGCGCCGGTGGGCCGCCAGGCGTTTGCGAAGCAACACATGCGGTGCAGTGCTCCCGTCTCCATGCCGATCAACGAACATTGCCGTTCGCGCTGGAGACTGCTGCCCATGCCCAGCGCTTTGCGCTGGTGGGCCGCCAGGCGTCGTCGCAAACAACGCTCCTCGCAGTGACGGCTGAGTAGTTACCCAAATTCAGCGCGGGCAGCTCGCACGTGGAATGAAGTGCAGTCTACACCCCATTGCCCGTAAAGCAAAACGCCCGACACCAGGTCGGGCGTTTTTTAATCGGTTCAGGGAGGAACCAGGTTTCTGGGCTAACGCCACTCGTCCACTGCGGCAGCAGTCTCTTCAACCGGTTGGCTGAGCAGATATTCGTAAGCCGAGAGCGCGGCCTTAGCGCCTTCGCCCACGGCGATCAAAACCTGCTCGGCATATACGTCGGTCACATCGCCCGCGGCAAAGAGGCCGGGCTTCGAAGTCTGATTGCGCGCATCGATCTTGATGCGGCCGTCGGGATGCAGCTCGACCAGGTCGGCGACAAAGTCGGAATTCGGGTTGAGGCCCAGTTCGACGAAGAAGGCATCCGCTTTGAGTTCGCGCGTATCGCCGCTCTTGGCGACGATCAGGCTGCGCGCGTAAACATCGCCTTTCACTTCGATCGGCTGGTAGCCTTCGAGGATCAAGACGTTCGGGGCCGCTTGCAGCCGCTGGCCGATCGTGCTGTCGAGCTTGCCGTGCGTCGGCGCAACCAGCGTGACCTCCCGCGCGATCCGGGATAGTTCCATGGCGGCCAGCAGGGCCAGATCATCGTCGCCGATGACGACCGTCGTGCGATCGATGAAGAGCGGGGCATAGCTCATCGCGCTGAAACACAGGCCGCGCATCAAGTAGTTGCGCTCGCCGGGCACTCCCAGAAACTTGCCGCGCGCGCCGGCGGCGACGATGATGGCCCTGGCCTCATATTGGCCGCCGGGATGCTCGTGCTCTTTGCCGCCGCGCGTGTGAACGCGGTAGCCGCCGGCGATGGATTCGACCTTCTCGACTTTGTCGAGGATGTGCGAGAAATCGAGATAGTGGATCTCGTTCACGAAGCGGTTGACGATCTCTTCGCCGTTGACGACCAGGTGCTGTTCCACGTCCGGCAGCTGCAATCGGAAGTTGGTTTTGCCGCCAAGGTCCTTGGAGATCAGCAGGACATCCAGCCGTTTGCGCAGCGCATAGATGGCGGCCGTCAAACCGGCCGGCCCGCCGCCGATGATGATCAAGTCGTACATGTTATTCTCCTTTTTTTCCACTGACTCACACAGATTTCACTGATGACGACGGGATCAAAATCTGTGTCACACTTGCCCTTGCGGGCAGCGCCTGGCGGGCCACCCCGGCATGCCGGGGGTATGGCCTGCAAGGGTCTGCGGACAGTTAGTCGGCTTCCTCGATGAAGCCTTCGTCCATCATCAACTGCGTCAAGTCGCGTGAGCTCTTGATGATGGCGGCGGCGTGACGATACTCTTCCTCGTACGTCATGGGGACACGGGCCAATCCTTGCTCGACCGCCTTCGCGGCCACGGCGGCGGCTTCGCGCGGGAAGACGTCCCACTCGTCCATCGTCGGCAGGATATATTCGGAATTCAAGCCCTTCACGGTCGCCATATCGGCCAGCGCGTGCGCCGCAGCCAGGCACATCTCATCCGTGATCGTGCGTGCTCTTACATCGAGTGTACCACGGAAGATGCCGGGGAAGCCCAGCGAGTTGTTGACCTGATTTGGAAAGTCCGATCGGCCGGTGGCGACGACGGCGGCTCCGGCTTCCTTGGCCTCCCACGGCCAGATTTCTGGAATCGGATTGGCGCACGCAAAGACGATGGCGTCTTTCGCCATCGTGCGGATCCATTCGGCTTGCAGCGTGTTCGGTCCCGGCGTGGACAGGGCAATGACGACGTCGGCGCCTTTCAACGCGTCGGCGATGCTGCCGGTGCGTCCTGCTTCATTGGTGATCTGGCACAGCTTCCACTTATCGACGAATTCGGCTTTGCGCAGCTCGATATCCGAGCGGCCTTTGTGCAGGATGCCTTTGCTATCGACCATGGTGCACAGCGCCGGCGTCGCGCCCGAATTGAAGATCAAGCGCGAGCAGGCCACGTTGGCAGCGCCCGCGCCGACGAACGTGATCTTCACTTCGGACAATTTCTTGCCGACGACTTTCAGCGCATTGATCAAGCCGGCCAGCGTCACCGTGGCCGTGCCCTGCTGATCGTCGTGCCAGATTGGAATCTCGGCTTTCTCACGCAGCGTGTCCAGGATGCGGAAGCATTTGGGCTGCGAGAGGTCTTCGAGATTCACGCCGCCGAAGCCCGGCTGAATGGTCAGCACGGTCTCGATGATCTTATTCGGGTCTTTGGTGTCGAGCATGATGGGCCAGCCGTCGACGCCGCCCAGATATTTGTAGAGCAGCGCTTTGCCTTCCATCACGGGCAGTCCGGCCCTGGGGCCGATGTCGCCCAGGCCCAGCACGCGGGTGCCATCTGAGACGATGGCGACCGTGTTCCACTTGTGGGTGTAATCGTACACGAGTTCCGGATTGGCCTGAATCGCTTTGCAGGGCGCGGCCACACCGGGCGTATACCAGATGGCAAAATCGTTGAAGTCCCGGACGCGGCATCTGAGCGCCGTCTGGACTTTGCCATGATAGAACGGATGCAGCCGCATGGCATCGGCTGCCGGCTGTTTAGCCTTGGCCAACAATTCTTCTGTTGTCAATACGGGAGCGTCGGTGGGCATGGAACAATCCTCCGTTGTTGGAGACATCCTTCTGCCAGGCCAGGCATCACGCCGCGCCGCGATCGGCCTTCGGAAGGGTCGGTTTGAGGTCAATGAAATTCCGTCGCGGTCGGACGAATCACCAGCAGCGAACAATCGATGGCGCGTTCGCTCAACGGCGAGCCATCCAGCGGAACCAAAATTCGATTGAACATAGGCGTTGATCTCCCCTTCTAACATCGTCCAAATTGGGCTTTGCGCCAAGTGCCGGATGTCACGGAATTAAACGGTAGTGTGGTATGTTGTGAGGAGAAAGACAAAGCCGTCGGGGCCGACTGGAATGGCGTCGGGGCCGACTTCGAAGACGCCGCACGCTGCGCAGTGTGGCGGCGCGTGTCGGCCCTGGGGTGTCGGCTGGAATGGCATGGGGATGCCATTCCTACGATGATGGTGCGGGTTTCGGCCTGGGTGACGCTTTCTATGTCGTGCGGCCCACAACCTCGAACCCCCCACTGCGCCAGGTTGGGCGTGACCGTGCCGTCGCACTGCCTGACGACGATCTGCACGGCCGCGAGACGGATCAGGTTTTGGGGAAGGGCTTGCTCGATGCGTAACCTGATGAGTCTTTCACGTTGTAGCCTGTTTGCCCACGGACAACGCTGCTTGCGCTCCCAGGCATAGCGAGTGGGGTCGGCGGCGCGCCGTGGTTAGCCGCCGACTCTGTGGTAAGCCATTTCAATATACGGTTTAGCAATCTCGAAATCATCAAACGATTTGAGAGTAAGCCGAACATCTCCGGTTCCATGATGGCCTTTACCGGTTACGTCACTTGCAATCTTTGGAGGGTCTGCGATCTCTTTCCATCTTAACTTCAAGAACAAGATTACACTTTGGGCCTGAAGTTCCATGCAAACGATGCTCTGCGATATTTTGTAAGCCACATATTGTTTCTTGGGGACTTCTGCAATCGCCGGATCAAGCCCTGTCATAAACTCCTGCACAGCCAATGCAAGTTCCTTGATTTTCTCCGGCTTGTCTTCAAGATGTTGTTCAAACGTGTAATTGCCTGTGGCGCGTGTAAGAGCGGCCTTTTTACCGGCAGCCACCATTACTGGATTCTTGTTACTGGCGGGCACATCGATTGGCGATGAATAAGACTTTTGCAATACCTCTTCGAGGTATAGAAATTGGTTCTTAAAAAGCCGATACGTCCATAGTTCGATATTTGCGCCCATGACCTGAACCGCGTAAAGGTCATACTTCTTATAGTTGGGTGCAATGCAAATGACACGGACATCCGACCAATCTACTTTGACCGAGTTCCCTAATGCTTTCTGAATAGCAATTTCAAAATCGCCTTTGTGATCGTTAATCCACGACAAATAGTAAAGGCTTTGGTTGATGAGTTCTGACGATTCGAC
>JADGQE010000357.1 GCA_017882055.1 Thermoflexales bacterium | reverse complement strand
GGCGTCCAGGCGGCGGATCATGCGGCCATTGTGCGCGATCGAAATCTGGCCGCGCTCTTCGCTCACGACCACGGCGATCGCATCGGTGGCTTCGGTAATACCGATCGCGGCGCGGTGGCGCAGGCCCATGCGTCGATCGCTCATGAAACTGGACGTCAAGGGCAGGATGCAAGCCGCGGCCAGGATGCGGTTGTCACGAATAATCAGCGCGCCATCGTGCAGCGCGGAGTTGCGAAAGAAGATCGTTTGCAGCAACTCCGAGGTTACTTCCGCATCGATCGGCACGCCGGTATCGGCGTAATTCTGCAAGCCGGTTGCACGCTCCAATACGATCAAAGCGCCGTGCCGCCGCTCGATCATGCGCTGGCAAGCCTGCGCGATGACGCTGATGACTTGATCAATGCCGACCGCGTGACGATTGGGCTGGTTAAGCCACAATCCCGCGCGCCCGACCCGTTCCAGGGCGCGGCGTAGTTCCGGTTGAAAGATGACGGGGATGGCCAGCAGCAGGGCGGGCAGCGCGCGCTGGAACAGCCAGCGGAACGCGGGCAGGTTCAGCGTGTTGCCGAGGATGGCGATGATCACCAACAAAATGATCATGCCGCGCAACAACGGCATCGCCTGCGTGCCGCGTACCAGGTACAGGATGCAGAAGAAGACAAACGCGACCAGGCCGATATCGATCAGGCTGAGCCAGTCGAAGCGCTGGAACAAAACGGCCAGTTCGCTCACAGTTCAACTCCCAATCCGTGCCAGCAGGATCTTATATTCCTCCACGTTGGGTGGATTCAGGGCGATGATCGCCTTGATCGTGGTCATGGCTTGCTTTGTCTGCCCGGCGTTGAGCAGCATTTCGCCGAGGTCGTTGAGATGCTTGATGCCTTCATTCTTGAGACCGGATTCGATGCAGGCCTGAGCGGCGCGAGCTTGCAAGGCCATGTCGCGCGGATGCAAGCGAATCTGATCTTCGATGATGGGCACGATCTTGCGCAGCTTGCCGCTGGCCCGATAGGTTTTTAGCATCTCATCGATTTCGGCAATGGCGCGCTGCGGCTGAACTTTGTAATAGAGTTCGATCAACATCAGCCGGGCCTTTTCGTCCTGCGGATCGATCTGCCGAAGCTGCTCGTAAGTCTGAATTGCCCGCCGCCAATCGCCGCGCTGCGTGTCCATGTCGCCCATCTTGTGCAGAATCTGATTCGGCCACAGCCGGCCGGTGCTACCGCGCGGCGCGAGTTTGAGGGCTTCCACATATTTCTCGCGGGCTTTGTCGATCGAGGCCAGCTGATAATAGGTATCGGCCAGCGCCAGATATTGTTCGATGGCCCGATCGATCTGGCCGTAGGCGATGAGCAGTTCGATGAGTTTGGAGCGAATGGTGGTATCCATCGGCGCGAGCCGCAGCACGCGCTGGTAGATGGCCATCGCTTGACGCGCATCTCCCCGCGCATACAGCGTGTTGGCTACGATCAGGTATTTGGCGACCGCGAGATCGGTCTGGCCGGTCTTCCACACCACGTCGGCGATGCGCAGATGCAGCGGCAGATAATCAGGCGCGTGCTGCACGGCGATGTAGGCTTCTTCGAGCGCGCTGTAGTATTTGCCGCGCTTGGCCAGCTCTTGCATCAGGGACATCGATTGCAGGATCGCTTCGGAATCGCGCACCGAGAGAATCTCGGCCAGACTCATGGCGGGCGCGCCTTCTTCGGTCAGACTGTCCAACCGGCGGCGGGCCTGCACCACTTTATCTTCCCAGCCTTTGCTGCTGAGGAAATCGACCAGCGTGTTGACGAACGAACCTGCTTGTTGGGCCTCGCCTTTGGCGGCGAAGCTCTCGGCCAGGCTTTCGTAGACTTGAATCAGATCATCCGCCTGTTCGCGGCCCACCGTTTGCAGATCGATAATCTTGAGCGCTTCGATGAAGTAGACCAGCGCCTGGTCGACAAGCCCTTTGGCGCGATACAACTCGCCCAGCGCGAACAAACTGCCGAGATGATATTCCTCGTGATCGACCGATTGCTTGAATTGTTCGATCGCTTCATCCAGCCGGACGTTTTCTTGATACAACAATCCGAGGTTGAAATGGACGGCCGGCATATGGACGCCGGCGGCCACGATGCGGCGATAGGTGTCGATGGCGGCTTCGATGTTGCCCTGCGTTTGATGATCGAGGGCCTGGCTGATCAACGCGTCGATCTCCGGCTTGCCGAGCTGCGGCGCAGCTTGCGTGGAGACGAGTGCTTCTTCGAAGATCGATTCGGCCAGATCCGACATGGCCTTTTCGCGGGTGATATCGATCGGGCTGCCACGCGTTTCGCTTTCGGCGGCGGTGCCTTGAGCGGTTTCGTCCGCTTCTCCCGCCGGGGCGCGTCCGCTGGTCACGCGTAATAGTTCAAGGGCGGTCAACACGTCGGGGTTGGTGGGATCGAGGGCGTAAGCCGCCTGACAACTCTGCACGGCTTCCGGCATCCGGTTTTGCTGCTGATAGATGTGCGCCAGGGCTAGATGCTCACGCACGGCCTGTTTGACCTTGCCCTGCGACGAGTAGGCAAAGGCCAGATTCTTATGGGCCTCAAGGTTATCGTTATTCAGCCGGGTGGCGCGCTCCCAGTAATCGATTGCGGCGTCTTGATTACCCTGGCGTGAACGCACATTGGCGCCGGTCATGTAGCTCTGTGCGGCGGCGTCCAACTGGCCAAGCCGCTCGTACAAGTCGGCGACTTTTTCCAGCACGTTGGTATCATCCGGAAACTCGGCGAGCGCGGCCTGATACATAGCCAGGGCTTTGTCCCACGTTTTCTCGGCGTAGAGACTGGTGGCGCGTTTCAGTGAGTGTTCGAAGAGACGTCGATTGCCGGGCATTTGATGGGCCTCTGACGAATGCGGGTTGCCTTGATGCGTTATGCGTATGGCGCGGCGTGGGCAACGGAACACGCATACCGCGGTAAGTTTTCAGCGTTTCTTTCGGGCAGCGGGCTTCCGGGCTTTCGGGGCCGTTGCTTTGGCCTTGCCTGGCTTTGCGGCTGGAACCAATTGAGTTGACCGTTTGTTGGCCAGGGACGCGATGCCGTTCTGCGGCGATAGCAGTTCGACCAGGATCGCTTTCTGGGCGTGCATTCGATTCTCGGCTTGATCGAACAGGACCGAATGCGAGCCGTCGGCGATCTCATCGGTGATCTCCTGGCCGCGATGGGCCGGCAGGCAGTGCATGACGATGGCGTTACGCCGGGCCTTGGCGACCAGCCCGGCATTGATCTGATACTTGGGCGAGAATACTTCCAGCCGCTTCTGTGATTCTGCTTCCTGGCCCATCGATGTCCACACATCCGTATAAATCACATCGGCTTCACGCACGGCCTCGGCCGGGTCGTGGCTGAAATAGAAGGTGCTGCCGGATTTTCCAGCGAGGCTTTTGGCTTTGGCGACGACATCGCCGCTGATCTCGTAACCGGCCGGAGAGGCGATGGAGAAGTTCATGCTGCTCAGGGCCGCGCCAAAGATCAGCGAGCTGGCGACGTTGTTGCCGTCGCCGACGTAGGCCAGTTTCAGGCCCTTCAGCGTGCCGAATTTCTCGTAGATGGTGAGCAGATCGGCCAGGCCCTGGCAGGGATGCGTATAGTCGCTCAGCCCGTTGATCACGGGCACACGCGAATACTGCGCCAATTCGATGACGTCGCGGTGGCCGAAGACCCGGGCCATAATGGCATCGACGTAACGGCTGAGGACGCGGGCCACATCGGCCACGCTTTCACGCTGACCGAGTGAGACTTCATTCGGGGAGATGTACAGCGCCTGTCCGCCCAGGTGCAGCATGCCCATGTCGAACGACACCCGCGTGCGGAGGCTGGGCTTGGTAAAGATCATGCCCAGCGTTTTGCCCTTGAGCACAGGCTTGTTGCCGCCTGACATCCGTTCCTTTTTCAACTTCACGGCCAGATCGAGCAGGCCCGCAAGTTGATCGGGGGAGAGATCAGCCAGCGAGAGGAAGTGGTTCACAGCAGCCCTCCGGTTTGATTTGGGTTGTAAGCGCAAGTATAACACAAGAAAAGGCGCGAGGGTAGGGTTCGGGTTGACCAGTGTTGCATTCGAGCCTACAATCGGCACCAATGCTTGGACTCTACTGAAAGAACTGCAATCTCACGCAAAGCCGCCAAGTCGCAAAGAAGAATCTCAAGTTTTTTGCGCCGAAAGTTCGACAATCCGCTGCAACAC